>CAYQZF010000022.1:0-20489 GCA_964421895.1 uncultured Nitrosomonas sp.
GCGCGCCAGCTGGAGTGCCTGCAGTGGGTCCAGCAGGGCAAGAGCGCCTCTGAGATCGGCATCATCCTCGGCATCTCGTCACGGACGGTGGAAGGGCATCTCGCCCACGTCTGCGAGATCCTTGGCGTCAGGACCCGCATCCAGGCCGTGCTCCTGGCCCAGGACCTGGGCCTGCTCCAGCCGGCGCGTAAGCCTACGTGGGCGTCGCAGGTAGGCTTACGACTGGAGCCGCCAGCGGGTTAGCCCCACGAATCGTTCGACAGCCACCCGGTCCCGGGCGGCGCAGCTTCGAACGATCGAACAGCCCAATGTTGCTCCCGCTCTCGACCGTGATGGCTCTGGCGCTGCAGTGCGGCTCAGCGGCCCCGCCGACCACCCTGGTGGCGATCGCCAAAGCCGAGAGCGGCTTCGACCCCTTCGCCATCGGCGTAAACGGCATCCACGCCAGGCGCCTGCATCCGGCTTCGGCTGCCGACGCCGCGCTCGCGGCGCGCCAACTGATCGCGGCCGGCGAGAGCGTCGACCTGGGTCTCGCCCAGATCAACTCGCGCAATCTCGCCTGGCTCGGCCTCTCGGTCGAGGACGCCTTCGACCCCTGCGCCAATCTCGCCGCGTCCGCCAGGGTGTTTGCAGAGGCCTACGGCCGGGCGTTCCGGGCGGGCGCCGCTCCCTCCACGGCGGCGCGCACGGCGCTGTCCTACTACAACACCGGCAGCCCAGTGCGCGGCTTCACCAACGGCTATGTGGCCAAGGTGCTCGCCGCTGCGACGCAGGCCCAGGCCGACCTGTCGGCCGGCCTGCGGTTTGTCGCCGATCCACTGGCGCCGCCGGCGCCGAGCTGGGACGTCTTCGCCCACGACGCCCGGCCCGACGACGGCTTTGTCTTCTCGCCTCAATCCACCGGAGAGACCCCGTGATGTCACGCGCGTCCAGCCGCGCCATGGCCATCGTCGCCCTGGCCGCCGGCTTCAGCCTGATGATCGCCGATCCCGCGCTCGCCCAGACCGCGGGCTCGGGCGGCAACATCGGCGCCTTCATCCAAAATCTGATCAATCTGCTGAACAACAATGTCATCCGCGGCCTGGCGGTGATCGCCATCATCGTCACCGGGATCGCCTGGATGTTCGGCCACCTGGACCTGCGCCGCGCGGGTACGGTGATCGTCGGCATCATCGTCATCTTCGGCGCCGCGACCATCGTCGACCTGATCACCGGCGGATCGTCGGGGAGCTGAGGCGATGCCGCGCAACGAAGAACGCCTGGCCGAGGACGTCCTCTTCCTCGCCTGTACGCGCCCGGCCATGGTCCTGGGCGTGCCCATGGAGGCCATGGGCATCAACATCATCCTGACGGCGATCGTCTTCCTGGGCGCGCACGCCCTCGCCTGGCTGGCGATCGCACCGGCGCTGCACCTGGTCTTCCAGGCGATCTGCAAGTCGGACCACAACGCCTTCCGCATCCTCTGGCTCTACGTCGAGACCAAGGGCCGCTCGCGCAACGGCGCCCTGTGGGGCGGCAGTTCGGCGACGCCCCTGCCGCTGCGCCGCCAGCGCCGGACATCGGAGGCGTTCCGTGGCTGAGCTCGCCCTCACCTCCAGCGTCACCGACGCCCAACGCGGCCGGGAAATCGACGCCAGGACCCTGCTGCCCTACGCGCGGCACGTCACCGATCGCATCATCGCCCTGGACAGCGGCGCGCTGATGATGGCGTTCCGCCTGGACGGCGCCAGCTTCGAGACCGCCGACGCCCGCGACCTGAACGACTGGCACACCCGCCTCAATGGCGCCTGGCGCAACCTCGCCTCGGACCAGCTCGCCCTCTGGCACCACCTGATCCGCCGCCGAGACGATCGCTATCCCGGCGGGACGTTCCGTTCCGACTTCGCCCGGGACCTGGACGCCCAGTACCGCGCGCGGATCGGCGCCGAGCAGATGTTCGTCAACGCGCTCTACCTGACCGTCATACTGCATCCGGGTCGGGCGCCGGCCGAGCGGGCACAGGCCTGGGCCGCGCGCCTGGCGGGGCGGCTGGCCCGACGCGGAACGAGCGATCCGACGGCCGGCGCCGCGGAGGCGGAGGCCGTGCGGCGGCTCGACGATGTGGGGCGCGATCTCACGCAATATCTGGCGCGCTACGGGGCCGCGCCCCTGGGGCTGGTCGAACGGGCCGGCGTGCGCTTCTCCGAGCCCTTGGGCCTGTTGCGGACGCTGCTCACCGGCGAGAATGAGCCCGTGCCGCTGATCCGCGGCCATCTGGGCTCGGCCCTCTATACCTCGCGGGTGATCTTCGGCCGCGAGGCGCTGGAGGTCCGGGGCGCCATCACCACGCGGTTTGCGGGGATGTTCGGCGTCAAGGAGTACCCGGCGACGACGCGGCCCGGGCTCTGGGACGGATTGCTGTCGGCCCGCTTCCCCTTCGTGCTCAGCCAGTCGTTCACCTTCCTGTCGAAGTCCGCCGCGCGCGCGGTGATGGAGCGCAAGCAGAACCAGATGACCAGCGCGCGCGACCGGGCGACCTCGCAGATCGCCGGGCTCGACGATGCGCTGGACGACCTGATGTCCAACCGCTTCGTGATGGGCGACCATCAGGCCTCGCTGCTGGTCTATGGCGACACGCCGCGGGCGTTGACCGACCACCTGTCGAAGGCGCGCGCCCTGCTCGCCGACTCCGGCCTCGTCGTCGCGCGCGAGGACCTGGCGCTCGAGGCGGCCTTCTGGGCTCAGTTCCCCGGCAACTTCCGCCTTCGCTCGCGGCCGGCCGCGATCAGCAGCCGCAACTTCGCGGCCCTGGCCCCCTTCCACACCCATCCCGCCGGGCGGGCCGACGGCAACCATTGGGGCCCGGCCGTGGCCCTGCTGCGCACCTCGGCCGGCTCGCCCTTCTTCTTCAATTTCCACGTCGGCGACCTTGGCCACACCTTCATCTGCGGGCCGTCCGGTTCGGGCAAGACCGTGGTCCAGAACTTCATGCTGGCCCAGCTGGAGAAGCTGGGCGCAACCGAAGTCTTCATCGACAAGGACCGCGGCGCGGAGATCTTCGTGCGCGCCAGCGGCGGGACCTACCTCGTCTTGAAGACGGGCGAGCCCACCGGCTTCGCCCCCTTCAAGGCCCTGGAGTACACGCCGGCCAATCGCGCCTTCCTGACGGCGCTCGTCCGCCAGATCGCCTCGCCGCCGGACCGACCCCTTAGCGCCCAGGAGGACCGGGCGATCGAGGATGCGGTCGCCGCGCTCGCGCCGCTGGCCCCTCAGAACCGCTCGATCTCGGCCCTGCGCACCTTGCTGGGCCAGCGCGACGCCGGCGGCATCGGCGCGCGCCTCGAACGATGGCGCCGCGGCGGCCCGCTCGGCTGGGTGCTCGACAACGCGGCCGACGCGCTGGCGCTGGACGCTCGCTTCCTCGGCTTCGACATGACCCACGTGCTCGATCAGGCCGAGGTCCGCACGCCGGTGATGATGTACCTCTTCCACCGTCTCGCGGGCCTGCTGGACGGACGGCGCCTCGTCATCGACATGGACGAGTTCTGGAAGGCGCTTGGCGACGAGGCCTTCCGGGGTTTCGCCCAGGATGGCCTTAAGACCTACCGCAAGCAGAACGCCTTGCTGGTGTTCGGCACCCAGTCGCCCGCGGACGTGCTGCGCTCGGAGATTTCGCACACGATCCTGGAACAGTGCGCCACCAAGATCTTCCTGCCCAATCCCCACGCCCAGGCGCGCGACTACATCGACGGCTTTGGGCTCACCGCGCGCGAGTTCAGCCTGGTCCGCGAAGGACTGTCGCCGGAGGCTCGCCAGTTCCTGATCAAGCAGGGCCTGAACTCGGTCGTCGTGGAACTTCGCCTCGACGGCATGTCCGACGCCCTGGCGATCCTCTCCGGCCGCACGGAGACGGTGGACCTGCTGGACCGCGTGCGCGCCGAGCATGGTGACGCCTACGCCGAATGGTCGGCGCCCTTTCATCAGCACCGTCGAGGCCTGTCATGACCCGCAAGCCCCTCGCCGCCCTTTGTGCGGCCGCCCTCCTCTGCGCCGCCGCGCCCGCCCACGCGCAGATCGTCGTCTACGATCCGACCAGCTATGCGAAGATCCTGCAGCAGGCGCAGACGGCGCTCACCCAGCTCGATCAGCTGAAACAGCAGGTCGCGCAGGGCCAGCAGCTGCTGACCAGCCTCAACCAGATCTCCAACGTCAACGCCCTGGCGACCTCGCTGGAGCAGCCGGCCTTGCGGGTCTTCCTGCCCGACGCCGGCGCCTTCGTCAGCGCGGCGCGCGGCGATCTGACGGCGCTGGGCGCCATCGGAACGCGGGCGCAGGCCATCCGCAGCGCCAACCGGCTCTATACTCCGCAACCCGGCGATCAGGCGGGCGCCGACCTGGCCGCCGCCGGCAATCGCGCCGCGCTCAACCTAGCCACCGGCGAAGCCGTCGCCGACGCCGCGGCCGCCCGCCTGGCGGGCCTGAAGCAGTTGGAGTCGGCGCTGGATACGGCGCCGAATGCGCGGGCGGTGATGGACCTGCAGGCCCGGATCGCGGCCGAGCAGGCGATGATCGCCAACGACGAGATGCGCCTGCGGGGCCTGGCCATGGCGCAGGCGGCTCAGGAGCAGATGCAGACCCAGCGCGACAGGGAAAAGGCGGCGGCGGACAGTGACGCGCGTCTTGCTCTGTACAAGGCGGCCTTCCAATGACCCGGGCGAGCCTCGTCTTGCTCATGGCGCCTGCGGGCGGCGCTCCGCAGGCCCGTTCGGCCAGCTATGTCCACGCCCACCTCGACGAAGCGGCCAAGGTGTTGGTCGATTGCGAGGCGGGCTCTCACCGGGGAGCAGAGTGCGGGAACGCCGACGCCGGGATCGCCCAGGCGCAAATCGACCCGCGCCTGTCGCTGTACCGGATGTCTTTCCGGTGAGCGGGCCGTTCCAGATCTTCGGGCCGGCGTACAGCTTCATCGATGGCAAGCTGGACGCGTTCCTCAACGAGCGGGCCTCGGCGGTCATCGCCCAGGTCTCCGGACCCATGCGAGCCGCCCTGGCGCTCTACGTCCTGTTCTACGGGTTTGCGATCCTGCGCGGCGCGATCACCGAACCGATCGTGGACTTCGCGGTACGATCGCTGAAGCTGGCGCTGATCTACATGTTGGCCACGACGGTCGCCTACTCCAGTTGGGTGACGACCCCGCTGTTCCACACCCTTCCCGACACCTTGACCCAGGCGATCAGCGGGACGGCCGCCACGGACCCCGGAACGGCCTTCGATCAGTTCTTCGGCCGCGCCAGCTATCTTGGCGAGAAGATCGGCAAGACCGCCAACCCTTCCAACCTGGCGCCCATC
Organism: uncultured Nitrosomonas sp.; assembly: GCA_964421895.1. Classification (GTDB taxonomy): domain Bacteria; phylum Pseudomonadota; class Gammaproteobacteria; order Burkholderiales; family Nitrosomonadaceae; genus Nitrosomonas. Next base: position 5,329 of record CAYQZF010000022.1, read on the forward strand.
GCCGTTTCGGTCGCCGTCTACGTCATCGGCGCCCTGGCGGCCGCCCTCGGCTTCGGTGTGGTGGTCGTCGCCAAGGTGACCCTGGCCCTCCTCGTCGCGCTGGGTCCGATCTTTATCGCCTGCGCCCTCTTCGAGGGGAGCCGCCGGTTCTTCTTCGGCTGGCTCAGTCAGGCGGTGAACTACCTGGTGCTGATGACGCTTATCGTCACGATCTTCCAGATGATCCTCAGCCTGGTCGGCGACCAGTGGGGCCAGATCGACGGCGTCGACCCGACAGCCGGCGGCCTGATCTTCATCGCGCTCTGCATCCTGGGCGCGATCTTCTTCCTGCAGACCCCCGCCATCGCCGCGGGGATCGCCGGCGGCGCCAGCGCCGGCATCGCCGACTTCGGCAATGCGGTCGGCGCGGCCTTCCGCGGCGGCCCCGCGGCCAGCGCCGCCGGCATGGCCCAGGCCGGCCAGCGCGCCGCGCCGCGTAGCGGAGGCTCTATCCGTCCAGCCGGGAGCGTCGCCTGATGCCGACGACGTTCCCACGCCACGTCGCGGTTACGACGCTCGCGACCCTTCTCACCCTGGCGGCCTGCGCCCACGCGCCGGATCCTAAGCCCGCCGTGTGCGACGGCCATCACCGACGTCCCGCCAATCCTTTCGGCAGCGTGCTTGCGAGCCTACCCGATCCAGCCGGCAAGGCGTCTGACCCCGCCGTCAGTGCAACACCGGCCAAGCCGCCGCAAGATCCCCGCTCCTTTCATCCTTGCGGGGGGCGACGGCCATGAGCGGGGTCCCTCAGGGCGATCTGAAGGTCTATTTCGACGAGGCCCGGCGATGGGACCAGGATCGCCTGGCCGACGCCTTGCGCTCGCGTCGCCTGGCCTGGAGCGTGGCGGCCTGCGCCGGCGTGCTCGCCCTGGCGGCGGTCGGCGCGGTGGCCGCCCTGACGCCGCTGAAGAGCGTGGAGCCGTTCGTGGTCCGGGTCGACCGGACCACCGGGGCCGTGGACGTGATGACCGGCCTGAAGGGCCAGGACCACCTCACCTATGAGGAGGCGGTCAGCAAGTACTTCCTCGGCCTCTATGTCCGCTCGCGCGAGGGATGGCTGCCGCAGGCGGCCGAGCAGAACTTCCGCCAGGTCTCGATCCTTTCGGCGCTGGCGGAGCAGCAGCGGTGGGCTGACGCCTTTCGCCCCGCCAACCCGCAGAGCCCACAGGTCGCCTGGGGCGACAACGCCCAGAGCCTGATCGATGTGCGGGCGATCAGCTTCGTCAGCCCCAAGGTCGCCAACGTGCGCTTCCATCGCGTGGTGCGTCAGGCGCAGCAGACCACCGAAAGCGACTGGATCGCGACCATCGCCTTCACCTACACGCGCGCGCCGATGAACGAGGCCGACCGCCTGCGCAATCCGCTGGGTTTCCAGGTGATCTCCTACCGCTCGGACCCGGAGGTGGTGCGATGAGCCGGCGCCTGAACCTTGCCCTGGTCGCCGGCGTGCTTCTGGCCGCCGCCAGGCCCGCGTGGAGCGCCCAGACACCAGGCCCCGGCGCCACGGATGCGCGGGTGCGGGCGATCGACTACGACCCGCTGCAGGTGGTGCGGATCACCGGCCAGTACCGGACCGCGACCCAGGTCCTGTTCGGCGAGGCCGAGAGCATCCTGCACGTGGCGCTGGGCGACAGCACGGCCTGGGACGTCGCGGCGGAGAAGAACATCCTTTTCATCAAGCCGAAGGCCGCGCACGGCCTGACGAACCTGATCGTCACCACCACCCTGCCCGGCGGCGCCACGCGCAACTACACCTTCGAGCTCTCCATCGGCGGGCCGCGCCGCGGCGCCGGCCTCTTCGTCCTGCGCTTCAGCTATCCGTCCGACCTCAAGGCCGCGGCAAGCGCCGCCATCTCCGCGGAGGAACAGGCGCTGATCGCCAGGATCACGGCCCTGAAGCTGGAGCGGGGAACAATCGAGGGACGGCGCAACCTGGCCTATGAGGTGCAGGGCGCAGCCAGCCTGCAGCCGTCGGAGGTCTCCGACAACGGCCGTTTCACGGTGCTGCGGTTTCCAGCGGCGCAGGCAATCCCGGCGATCTACCAGGTGACGCCGGATGGCTCGGAGAGCCTCGCGCCCTTCGACGTGCGCGGCGAATTCGTGGTGATCCACGGCACGGCCAGGGAGATGCGTCTGCGGCGCGGGCGCGACGTGCTCTGCATCTACAACGACGCGTCCGATCCCTACGGCGCCGCCACCGGCGCCAACACGGCCTCGCCCGACATCGAACGCACCGACACCGGCGCGCCGGCGGCGCATCCGCCAACGACCGCGGGGGACCACCATGAGTGAGCCCGACATGTCGCCGGCGACCGGCCGGGAGGCGCAGAACGACCTCGCCGCTTACGACCGCACCATCTCGCCGATCGCTGGCCGGTTCGGCGCAGGCCGGACCGGCAAGCTGGCGACGGTCGCCGCCCTCGCGGCCGGCTGCGGTGTTTTCCTCTACGCCACCTACAACCACGCCCCGCGCAGACCCAAGGTCCCCGAACAGCCGGCGAGCCAGGTCGTGGCCTTCGAGCCAGCCAAGGTCGCCGCCCCGGCCGGCGGGGCGCCGACCCTGTCGACCCCCGGGCCGGGAGCCCCATCGCTCGGCACGGCAAGGCCGCCCGCCGCGGAGGCGATGGCGCCGCAAGGCGCCGCGCCAGGCGCCGCCTCAGCCGAGGCCGCCGCGGCGGCGCGTACGGCGCGGCTGCAGGCGATCCGCGGCGCGCCCATGCTGGCCTTCGACCAGGGCGAGGGCCAGCTTGGAGGCCTTCGGGACGACCTGCGCCCTGTCGCCGACCTGACCCAGGCGGCCATCCATGCGCCCACGGAGCTCGAGCAATTGCGGCAGGGCTCGCAGATCGGCCTGGCGCGCGCGGGACGCCTGCCCGACCGCAACTTCCTGATTACCGCGGGCACGGCCATCCCCTGCATCCTGCAGACCGCCATGGATACCGGGACGGCCGGCTACGTGAGCTGCGTGATCCCGAACGACGTCTATTCGGACAACGGCGCGGTGGTGCTCATGGAGAAGGGCACCAAGGTGCTCGGCGAATACCACTCCGGCCTGCGCCAGGGGCAGAGCCGCCTTTTCGTCCTCTGGATCCGTGCGGTGACGCCGGCGGGGGTGGCGATCGGACTGGCCTCGCCGGCCAGCGACGCCCTGGGCCGAGCGGGCTTCGATGGCGACCTCGACACCCACTTCTGGGCGCGGTTCGGCGGCGCCCTGCTGCTGTCGATTGTCGACGACACGGCTGCGGCCATCGCCTCGCGGCGCGACCCCAACGGCGAGGTGGCGCGCGCGCCCTCCGACGCCGCCGGTATCGCCCTGCAGAACTCGATCAACATCCCGCCGACTCTGACTAAGCCGCAAGGAAGCCAGGTGGCGATCTTCGCCGCCCAGGACTTCGACTTCTCGGCGGTCTATGCCCTGAAGGCCCGGTGAGATGTCCGGCGACCTGTCGGTGCTGCAGCACTACCTGGCGCCGTTGCGCCGCCATCTGGAACCAGCTGATGTCACCGAACTGGTGGTCAACCGTCCGGGCGAATTCGCGGTGGAGCGCCACGGCGGCTGGCAATGGTTCGAGGCGCCGGAGCTCACCGAGGCCGCCTTGCGCCCTCTCGCCGTGGCGGCGGCCGCCGTCACCACCCAGGACGTCACCGCCGAGACGCCGATCTGCTCGACGGTGCTGCCGACCGGAGAACGGTGCCAGATCGTCATGCCCCCGGCGGCGGAGCACATCTCGATCACCTTGAGAAAGCCCTGCGGCGCCGCCTTCGGCATGGAAGACTTCGCCGAAGCCGGGCTGTTCGAGGCGGTCACCCCGTCGGACGAGACGCTCAGTGCGCATGACGCTCACCTCATGCAGTTGCACCAGTCAGGGGACTGGCCGGCCTTCTTCTCGGCCGCGGTGACCCGGCGAAAGAACATCCTGATCTCCGGCGCCACAGGATCGGGTAAGACCACCTTCGCCAAGGGTTTGATCCGGCTTATCCCGGAACACGAGCGGCTGCTGACCATCGAGGATGCCCGTGAGCTGATCGTGCCGCACCGCAATGTGGTGCACCTGCTCTACGCCAAGGATGGCCAGGGCCTGGCCCAGGTCGGCGCCAAGCAGCTCCTCGAGAGCGCCCTGCGCATGCGGCCCGACCGGATCCTGCTGCAGGAACTTCGCGACGGGACGGCCTTCTACTACCTGCGCAACGTCAACTCCGGTCATCCCGGCTCGATCACCACCATCCACGCCGACAGCGCGCCCCTCGCCTTCGAACAGCTGACCCTGCTCGTGAAGGAGAGCGAGGGCGGGCGGGATCTCGCCCGCGACGACATCCGCGCCCTGCTGCACCTGCTGGTGGACGTGGTGGTGCAGATGCGCCGGGTCGACGGCCGTTTCCGCATCACCGAGGTCTGGTATGAGCCGCTTCGCAAGCGCGCCCTGGCCGCTTAAGGCCGTCTATGTCGGCGCCCTGGGCACGGCGGCCGGCGGCGTCGCCACCGCCGTCGCGCTCGCCGTGGCCCTGGCGGGCCTCAGGCGCCTGGGCTTCACGACCAACCTGTCGGCAGCGCCGGCCTGGTTCTGGTACTTCCGCGCCGATCCCGAGGTCCGCCGGTGGCTGGCGATCGGCGCGGCGAGCGCCCTCACAATAGTGGCCTCGATCCTGCTCGCGATCGGCCTTGGGGCCAGACCGCCCCTGCACGGCGCCGCACGGTGGGCGAGCGAAGGGGACGTGGCACGCGCCGGACTGCGCGCGCGCCGCGGCATCGTTCTCGGTCGCAAGGCGGGCCGCCCCCTGGTGTTCGGCGGCGACGAGCATGCGCTTCTGTACGCCCCCACCCGCAGCGGAAAAGGGGTGGGCGTGGTGATCCCCAACCTGCTCACCTGGCCCGACTCGCTCGTGGTGCTCGACGTCAAGCGGGAGAACTGGGAGGCCTCGGCGGGATACCGGGCGGCGCATGGGCAGGAGGTCATCCTGTTCGATCCCCTGGAGCCCGAAGGGCGGACGGCGCGCTTCAATCCCCTCGGCCACATCGACCGGACCGACGCGGTCGCGGTGCTCGACGAGCTGCAGAAACTGGCCGTGATGCTGTTTCCGGCGCCGGCCGGCGCCGACCCCTTCTGGGCGGAGGCGGCGCGGACGGGGTTCATTGGCGTGGGCGCCTATGTCGCCGAGACGACAGAGCTGACCTTCAGCCTTGGCCAGGTCTATGCCGAACTCACCCAGGGCGATCCGCGCGCGCGGCTTGCGGCGATCATCGCCACGCGGGCCAAGGGCGCGCGTCCCCTGTCCGCCGGCTGCGCCAGCGCCCTGGCGGATTTCTGCTCGGCCTCGGAGAACACGTTCGCCGGCGTTCGACAGACAATCACCTCGCGGATGAACCTCTGGCTGAACCCGCGGGTCTGCGCGGCGACGCAGGCCAGCGACTTCGACCTGCGTCAGCTTCGGAGCCGGCGCATCTCGATCTACCTCTGCGTGACGCCGGACAACCTCGCCCGGGTGGCGCCGCTCTACGGCCTGCTGCTGCAGCAGCTTCTGGACCTCAATACCCGCGAGCGGCCCGGCGGCGGACGCCACGCGGTCCCGGTGCTTGTCCTGCTCGATGAGTTCGCCAGGCTCGGTCATGCCGCGGTCATCGCCCGCGGCTTCTCCTATGTCGCCGGCTACGGGCTTCGCCTGCTGCCGGTGCTGCAGAGCCCCTCGCAGCTTCGCGCCGAGTACGGGCCGGACCTGGCCGAGGAGATCGTCGCCAACTGCGGGGTGGAGATCGCCTTCGCGCCGAAGGCGTTGAAGGTCGCCAACGACCTCTCCGAACGCCTCGGCTTTTGGACCTATGTCGGGCGCTCAAGCAGCCGCCCCTCGCTGCTGTCGCGCGGCCAAAGGAGCCTCACCGAGTCAGACCAGCGGCGCGCGCTGATGATGCCCCAGGAGTTGATCCAGATGCCTGCGGATCGCCTCATCGTCCTGCGCGCCGGCATGCCGCCGGTGCTCGGCCGCAAGATCGTCTACTGGCGGGAGGCCGCGTTCAGGCGGCGCGTCCAGCCGCCGCCATCGATCCCCCCCGGGCCCTGCCCCCCCGTGACCGCCACGACGACGACGCCGATCGAGGCGTCCGCCGCCATGCCACGCGGACCGCGCCGATCGGCGGATCCAGGCGTTGACGACCTGACTCTGCGCCTTGGCCCGACGCTGGAGGCGGGCGGGTTCGAACCTCTCCCGCCGTCGGGCGCCACGGAGGCGGACGTGGAAGCCTGGGTCACGCGGTTCATCGACGCTTCGATGATCCAGGACGAGGCGGCGCGTCATGGCCGATGAACCTTCAGACCTCAACAGCCTGGCCGCGGCCCCAAACGCCGCGTCGAGGACACCGGGCGACGTCCCTGAACGGGTTCGCCGCCGCTACCTCCTCGAGAGTCGCGGCGGCGCCGGCATCGACTTCTATGTCGACGGCACGGTGACCGACGCAAGCTTCCGGGACCAGGGGCGAAGGCTCACCACCCCCCGGTCCGACCCGAACGTCATTGGCGACCTCGTGGAGATCGCCCGCCACCGCGGCTGGACAACGGTCACGGTGAGCGGCGCGAAGAGCTTTCGCCGGCAGAGCTGGCTTGCCGGGCGGACGATCGGCCTCGACGTGCGCGGCTACCGACCCACGCAACGCGATGTGCAGGCGCTGGATCGCCGGCTGGATCACCGCCTGGCGCGCGAAGCCGGCGCGGCCGGAGCAGCCCCGCCCAGGTCTCCATCGGCGCGGGATCCCACGGCCGGCGCGAGCGCGGCCGAAGTTCGGGCCAGGATGCGCATCGTCGAGGCGGTGGTGCGAAGCCGCGTGCGCACAGAGAAGGGCCAGGACCGTATCCTTAAGTCCGCCAAGGCGCGCCTCGGCGCATGGCTGGAGCGTGGGGCGCACCTTCGTCCGCTCAAGGTCCCGGAGCCCGAAATCGTCGTCGCCCGCGACGTCCGGCGCGAGCGGCGGCGGTAGCCTGCCGTCGTCGCTTCAATGGCTTGCGCCTCGCCGCCGCACAGGCGTTCCGGTCATTGCGCAGGCGTCGCATCGACCAGCCCCTGGGTGTGCGGCAGAAGACCCTCAGGCGGCGCCTCGTCGTCCCCCGCAGCGAGCCGCCGACTTCAGAGACTGCGGGTAACGCTCAAGGTGGCGGACCGCGCTGGAGCGAGCGCGCCAGCGGCCAGAAGGTCGTGACCCCGGCTTCGGCCTTCAGGACCGCCAACGCGAGCGACGTTACCCGGCAGGAGACCAACCCACCCCACGAGGCGGGGTCGGCGGCTATGTCGGGGCCGTCGACGAGGGTTAGTCTTCCGCAAGCGCGATCATGTTTCGAAGCGCGGGATCATCGACGTAGTCGTTTGCGGCTTCCACGACGAGCGAGTCGATCCTCCCCGTGAACCTGAACGGAAGACCGTAGCGGTCGCTGACAGGACTGGCTTCGTCGTAGCCACAGCAGACGCCGCCCGCCGTGGGGCTCGCGGGCCACATCCCATCCATGTCATCCACGACGAGCGTGACGCCATCGCCGAGCAGGCTGGCCTGGCCTCTGCAGGGCCCGGTCTTCCTGAATTCGAACGCCAGCCGGTGGCGTCCGCGTTGATTGGGCAGGGTCGCCTGCAGGACGTGTCGCCGACCGGGGCCGACATACTCATGGACCAGTTGACCGTCTTTTATGAAGAGGACGTAGCCCCCCGCTCGTCCACCGACCGAAAGCAGGACGCCCTCGTCCGCCTCGTCCAGTTCCACCTGCGCCTCGATGCGGTAGGACCGGTTGGCGACCGCGGGCGCCGCATACCCGGAGACGCGGGCCATGCCTTGTTCGAAAGCCCATCGGGTTCGCGAGGGGCCCCAGTAGGTCAGCATCACCCGCTCGCGGTTGCGGTCGTCCAATGGCAGGACCTGATTCCGCTGCGCCTCCGCCCACCACAGGTTTGTCAGTTCACGGACTTTCTCCGGATAGCGCTCCGCCAGGTCGTCGGCTTCGGAGAAGTCGGCGTCAAGGTGATAGAGTTCCCAGTGGTCCTGGTCGTAGTCGATCCCTTCGAAGTGACGCGTGACCGCCTTCCAGCCGTCGGCCCAGAGGCCGCGATTGCCCATCAGCTCAAAATACTGAACGCGCTTGCGGGTGGCGGCCAGGGGCTCCTCGAAAGTGTAAGCCAGGCTGGTTCCGTCGATCGGCAGCTGGTCGACGCCGTGCAACACCTCTGGCACGGCGACGCCGCAGGCCTCGAGGATTGTGGGCGCGATATCGGCGCAGTGACAGAACTGGGGGCTCACAAGGCCTCCGGTCTTGATGCGCTTAGGCCAATGGATGATGAGCGGGTCGCGAACGCCGCCGCCATGGGTGTGCATCTTGAACCACTTGAGCGGCGTGTTCCCGGCGTGGCCCCACCCCGCGGGATAGGTGTTCCAATGGCGGTCGCCGCCGAGTTCGTCGATCGCGGCGAGCTTCTCCTCGAAGGTCTCGGGAAGAAACTGGATGTAGCGGCGCAGATTAATATCGCCGTACGGCCCGCCCTCGGCCGTCGCCCCGTTGTCCGAAAGAAGGACGATGAGCGTGTTCTCCATCAGCCCGCGGCGTGTGAGCCATGAGGTGAGACGACCTATCTGGGCGTCCGTGTGATCCAGGAATCCGGCGAAGACCTCCTGGTTGCGCGCACAAAGCCGGCGCTCGTCGCCGCTCAGGCTCGCCCAGGGGCGAACCTCCGGGTTCATCTCGGTGAGCCTGGCGTTTGGCGGGATGACCCCCATGGCGACCTGGCGCGCATGCCACCTTTCGCGGGCGACGTCCCATCCCTCGTCGAAGCGACCCCGGTACTTGTTGATGAAGTCCGCCGGCGCGTGATGCGGGGAGTGGCAGGCGCCGAACGCGAGATAGGCGAAGAACGGGCGCTCCGGCGCCGCGGCCTGCTGGTCCTGGATCATGCCGATGGCCTGATCGACGAGGTCTTCGCTCAGATGGTAGCCGGGCCGGGCCGGCGTGGGGATGAAGTGGTTGTCGCTGACGAGCTCGGGGCGCCACTGGTCGACCAGGGAATAGAGAAAACCGTAGTAGCGCTGGAATCCGCGGCCGAGGGGCCACTGCTCGAACGGCCCTGCGGCGGTCATGTCCCGGGCCCGGGTCAGGTGCCACTTGCCCAGCGCAAAGGTGCTGTATCCCGCCGGCTTCAGCATCTCGGCGAGCGTGGCGGCCTTTTGGGTGACCTGGCCATGGTAGCCAGGATAGCCCGTGCACATGTCGGCGATCATCCCCATGCCGACCGCATGGTGGTTGCGGCCGGTCAGGAGCGACGCACGCGTTGGCGAACACATCGATGTGGTGTGGAAGTTGTTGTACCGGCGTCCGCCCGCGGCCAGGGCGTCCACATTCGGCGTCTCGATGTCGGAGCCGTAGCATCCCAGATGGGCGAACCCGACGTCATCGAGGACGATGACGAGGACATTCGGGCTGCCGTCCGCGGGGCGGATCGTGGGCTCCAGCCAGGGCTTGGAGTCACGGTAGGTGCGGCCGATCACGCCGCGCCAGTCGTTCTCGACGTGGGTCACGCTTGAGCTCCGACGGCGTCAGGCCGACTTCAGGCCATAGGTGATCAGTCCGCCCGGATGGACGACATCGTTGGCCGGATGCGCCCGCAGCGCCTCCTCGATGGGCTCGCACCCCCATCCGGGGCGATCACTGACGATCAGAAAGCCGTCCTGGATGTCAGGCTCATGGGTGAAGAGCTCCCGGTCCCAGGCCAGACGGTCGATGTCGGTCTCCATGATCCGCAGGTTGGGCGTGGCCGCCGCGAACTGGGCGTTCATCATCGTCGCGAGGTGACCGTAGAAATTGTGAGGCGCGACGTTGACGTCGTGGGCCGCGGCCATCGCCGCGATCTTCACCGACTCCCAGGCGCCGTTCCAAATCAGGTCGATGATTGCGACGTCGACCGCCTGATTGCGCAGGAACGGAAGGAACTGGCCGCCGCCGCAGAGGGTCTCGCAGGAGGCGATCGGGTGCTGGCTCTGGCTACGCATGTAGGCCAGCGCCTCGGGATTCAACGTATCCAGTTCGACCCAGAACATGTCGAGGTCCGCGATCTCGCGGAGGATGCGAAGGTAGCCTTCGGTGCGGGCGTTGAAATTGAGGTCCAGCAGGATCTCAACGCCTTTTCCGGCGCCGTCCTGGAAGGCCTCCAGGTGCTCGCGCAGCCCCCGCAGGCGCTGGCGGTCGATATTGAGTTCAGGCGCGAACGGGAACCCGAACCCAGAGGCCCAGCCCCGCGGCGCGCCGTTCTCGTAGGTGTAGATATTGGTTTTCAACGCCCGGAAGCCCCGGTCGCGCACCTCCTGCCCGAGCGCCTTGACCCCATCCAGGGAGGTGATCGCGGGCTGGAACCAGGGCTGGCGGCTGATCCGCCAGGTGCCGCAGTGGGACCAGTAGACTTCCACCCGGTCTCGAACCGCGCCGCCCAGAAGCTGAGCGCAGGGAACCCCGAGGATCTTGCCCTTCGCGTCCAGCAGGGCGTTCTCGATGGCGCCGATCGCCTGGCTGATGACGCCGCCCTGACCGGGGCGCGTCATGGCTTCAAGCTGGGCGCGCACGCGGACAATATCCATGACGTCGAGGCCGATGAGCCGAGGCGTCAGATGGCCGATGATCGCCGCGATCCCGGGATTGCCGAAGCCTTCGTCGTATTCCGCCCAGCCCACGACACCGTCGTTCGTGGTCAGCTTGACGAAGTAGTAGTTCCGCCAGCCGGCGTCACAGGCGAGGGTCTCGACGGCGGCGATCTTCTGGAGTTGGGGCACGGGTCGTCCTTTCAGGATGCTAGCGGTGGTCGGCCAGAACCATGGCCGCGCCTTTTTCGGCGATCATGGTGGTGGCCGCGTTGGTGTTGCCGGAGACGATCTGGGGCATGATCGAGGCGTCGATGACGCGCAGGGCGGCGAGGCCGTGCGCGCGCAGTCTGGAATCGACGACTGAGCGCGCGGGATCGCCGCCCATGGCGCAGGTCCCGACGGGATGAAAGGTGGTGCGGCCCGTGTGCCGCGCCCAAGCCTCCAGCGCATCGTCGTTCAGACGCCCCTGCGGGAGATAGAGCCGTTCGGCGAGGACGTCGCTGAGCGGCGCCGTGCCGGCGATCCGCTCGGCGAGACGCAGGCCCGCCATCATCAGGTCCATATCGCCCTGGGCCGAGAGCGCGTTTGGCTGGATCACGGGCGCCGCCTCGGGGTCGGCTGAGCGGATCTGGATTTGTCCGCGGCTTTGGGGGCGGCAGGGACTGGCGTTGATGGCCAGGCCTCCGAATGGATGAGGGCGAAGCTTCCTGCGGCCAGCGCTGGTCCCCGCCTGGTAGGTCAGCGGGTTGAAATAGAACTGCAGATCCGGCCGAGGCGCGTCGGGCCGCGTCCGTACAAAGGCGCCGCCCTTCTGCGTGGCGGTTGCCAGCGGACCACGCCGGGTCGCAAGGTACCTAAGGCCCGCCCAGGCCAGCGCCGGCCAGGTGTTGAGCGCATTGTTCAGGGTCGGAATGGTCGTCCGGTAGGTGAACCCCGCATAGACATGGTCCTGCAGGTTCGCGCCGACCGAAGGGGATTCGACAACGACATCCACCCCGTGACGCGTGAGGAGGGCGCCAGGCCCGACGCCCGAGCGTTGCAGAAGGGCGGGAGAACTCACCGCGCCAGCGGCGACGATGACTTCCGCATTGCAGTGGGCCTGCAACGTTCGCCCCGCCCTCTTGTACTCAACGCCGACCGCCTGGCGGCCGTCGAAAAGGATCCTGGTGGCCAGGGCCCTGGTGAGGACCGTCAGGTTCGGCCGCCCCAGGGCCGGCTCAAGGAACGCCGCGGCGTGACTGGCGCGCCGGCCATTGCGGAAGCTGAACTGGTAGAGCCCGACGCCCTCCTGCTGGGCCCCGTTGAAGTCGGCGTTGCCCGGCCAGCCCTGGCGGCGCGCGCTCTCCAGGGCCAGTTTCACGATGGCCTGCTCCTGGCCGCCGAGGCCGGAGATCTTCCACGGGCCGCCGACGCCTCGCCAGGCATCGGCGCCGGCGTCGTTGTCTTCCGACATCCTGAAGTAGGGCAGGACGTCATCGAAGGCCCAGCCTCGGTTGCCCATGGCCGCCCACGCGTCGAAGTCTTCGCGCTGGCCGCGGATATAGACCATGGCGTTGATGGCGCTGGATCCACCCAGGATCTTGCCCCGCGGCCAGTAGTCCGCGCGCCCGGCCAGATGGGGGTCCGGCTCGGTCTCAAAGCACCAGTTGACGGCCGGGTCGTAGTAGAGCGCCCCGAGGCCCGCCGGCACATCGACGAGGAAGCGGCGATGGCTGCCGCCGGCTTCGAGCAGAAGGACGCTGTGGCGGCCGCTCGCCGTGAGGCGATTGGCCAGGACACAGCCTGCCGAGCCACCGCCGATGACGATGAAGTCATAGCGCCGACGTGTAGGGGGAGCAGAGCGTCTCATTGGTCGGCGAGGATCAAGGCGGCGCCCTTCTCGCCGATCATCGTCGCGGCCGCGTTGGTGTTGCCCGAGACGATCACGGGCATGATCGAGGCGTCCACCACGCGCAAGCCGTCGACGCCGTGGACCCGCAAGCGGGCGTCGACCACGGCGGTCCTGGGATCCGGCCCCATGATGCAGGTGCTCGTCGGATGATAGGTCGTACGTCCGGTATGACGCGCCCACGCCTCCAGGTCGGCGTCGTCGAGCCTTGCCTTCGAAGGATAGAGGCGCTCATCGATGATGTCGGCCAATGGCGCCAGATGGCTGAGGCGCTCAACGATCCTGAGGCTGTCGACCATCACCCGGACGTCGGCCTCGGTGGCCAGATAGTTGCGGTGGATCACCGGCGGCGCCTCGGGCTCGGCCGAACGGATGAAGAGACGGCCGCGGCTTTCAGGGCGACAGGGACTGGCGTTGATCGTCATGCCGTTGAAGCGGTGCGGTCGAAGTCCGCGACGCCCCCCTTCCGGCTGGGCCTGGAAGCTCAAGGGGATGAAGTAGAGCTGGGTGTCCGGCCTGGGTTCTTCAGGCCGCGTCTTCAGGAAGGCGCCGCCCTGGTTGATCCCGAACGTCAGCGGTCCGGTATGGGTCGTCAGGTACTGCAGCCCGGCCGCTATGAGGGAAGGCCAGTTGTTGAAGCGCCGGTTCATCGTCGGAATCGACGTGCGAAAGGTGAAGCCGGTGAAGACGTGGTCCTGGAGGTTTTCCCCGACCTGGGGACTGTCGCAAACCACCGGCACGCCGTGCAGCTTGAGCAAGGCGGCCGGCCCGATCCCCGAGCGCTGAAGCAGAAGCGGCGAGCTGACCGCGCCCGCCGAGACCACGACCTCACGTCTTGCCCGCGCCGTGCGCACAACGCCGTCTCGGGACCGATAGCGAACCCCGACGGCGCGGCGGCCTTCGAACTCGACGGCAAGGGTCAGGGTGTTGCTCAGAACCTTGAGGTTCGGCCGCCGCCGGGCCGGGTCCAGGAACGCCGTGGCGCTGCTCGTGCGCCGTCCATTGCGGAAGCTGAACTGGTAGAGGCCGACCCCTTCCTGGCGCTCACCGTTGAAGTCGGGATTTGGTGAGGCGCCATAGGCCAGTGCGCTCTCCATCGCCAGCTGGGTGGCGCGATGGTGACGGCCGCGAATGCTGGAGATCTGCCACGGACCGCCCGCGCCCCGCCACGCATCGGCGCCGGCGTCGTTGTCCTCTGACATCTTGAAGTAGGGCAGCACATCCTCGTAGCCCCACCCGGGATTGCCTAGCCTGGCCCAGTCATCGAAGTCCTCACGCTGGCCGCGGATGTAGACCATGCCGTTGATGGAGCTGGAGCCGCCCAGCACCTTGCCCCTCGGCCAGTAGTCCGAGCGCCCTGCCATCTGCTGGTCTGGTTCGGTCTCGAAGCACCAGTTGACCTTGGGATCGTAGAACACCTCGCCAAGACCGGCGGGCATTGTGACGAACAGGCGGCGGTGCGAGCCACCGGCCTCGATCAGCAGGACGCGGCGCCGACCGTCCTGCGTCAGCCGGTTGGCCAGGACGCATCCTGCGGAACCTGCCCCGACAATGATGTAGTCGAAGGCTTCCGTAGCTTCGGAATGACTCACGATGATGTCCTCTAAGGCGCGGCGGTCAGAGCGCCGCGGCGGGTCGTTCGCCGGCGACGACCGTGCGATGCATCACGCGGCGGTGGCCCCTGTAGCCGTCCAGGGCGCAATGGATGACGCAGCGGTTGTCCCACATGGTCAGCATGTCCGCGGACCAGGTGTGCTTGTAGACAAAGCGGTCCTGCAGCATGTGATCGAACAGCTGCTTCAGCAGACCCGCGCTTTCAGCGTCCGCCATCCCTTCGATGGCGACTGTATAGCCAGGGCTGATGAAGAGGCCGTCGCGGCCGGTCACCGGATGTCGGCGCACGATGGGATGGCTTCTCGACCGATCCGCTTCGGCGCTGGGCAGGATCTTCATGCTCCTGCGGCCCTGCTCGTGGGCGAAGAAGCCATCAGCCCCATAGGGTCCAGCCGCCGAGTGATGAGCGCGTAGATCGCGCAGGAGCCGCTTCTGAGGGGCGCTCAGTTCGGCGTAGGCCCGCTGGCAATCGGCGAAAAGCGTCTCTCCCCCGGTCGGCGGGACGATCTTTGCGTGCAGGATCGTGGCGGCGGGCGGTCGCTCCTCAAAGCTCCAGTCCGAGTGCCATCCGCCGCCGAACGGCGCCACGTCCTCGTCCGGTTCGCGGCGCACTTCCACGACCTGAGCGTGATCCTCAAGCGCCGCCACGAAGGGATTGGCGCCGAACGCACCGAACTGGAGGGTAAAGGCCTCCAGCTGGTCGTGCGTAAGGGGCTGGCCGGGAAACCAGACCACAGCGTGATCGGCGAACGCGCGCTTGACGCGGCCGAGCACCTGCGGCGGCAGGGGGCGGCTCAGATCAACGCCCGTGATCTCGGCCCCGAAGCCGTCGGATCGGGCCTTGACGGTCAACTCGGCGAATTCGGATGGATAGGGAAGCTGTGACATGATGTTCGACACGGACTTTGGCTGACGACGCTCCGGAAGCGCGCCCAGATGGCCTCGACCTCTTTTCACCGGCAATAGACCCCCTTGGCCGCGAGGAACTCCCGGCTAGCCGAATCTGAAAACGACCGATCAATTTAGAAA
>CAYQZF010000023.1:0-20198 GCA_964421895.1 uncultured Nitrosomonas sp.
TGCGCGTGCTGGGGTTTACGCGGCGGCAATTGCTGCGGCAGATCGTTACCGAAGGTGGAATTCTGGGGGTGATTGGCTCGATGACGGGATTGGCGCTGGGTTATGCGGCTGCGGTGCTGGCGATCCGGTTATTGGGTGGCGACCTGGGTACTAATTTTTTTCCGGGCGTTAAACCGGACATTCATTTCGATCCTTGGGATGCGGCGCTATTTTTCACCGTGGGTCTGGTCGTGACGGTGCTGGGAAGCATCGCTCCGGCATTGGAAGCGGCGCGCGCCAAACCGGCAGTGGCATTGCGCTCCGGTAGCGAGGATATAGCCATGGCGAAATTGTCCACACCATGGTTTGCGCTGGCGTGCTTATCGCTTGCGTTGATATTCACACAATTGCCGCCAGTTTTCGAGTTGCCCATCTTCGGCTATCTGGCCATTGTATTGCTGCTGATCGGTGGCATTGCGCTGATGCCGCGTTTGACCGCGTGGTTCTTTTCAGCTTTATTGATGCGATGGCAGCAACGCCGGACCGGCGTTGTGTCCACGCTGGCGCTGGCGCGTCTGGCGAATGCGCCGAATCAGACCGCCATCGCACTGGGCGGCATATTGGCGAGTTTCAGCCTGATGGTGGCGATGGCGATCATGGTGACAAGTTTCCGCATCTCAATTGATCATTGGCTGGGGCGTGTGCTGCCGGCTGATTTGTACGTGCGTGCTGCCGCCAGTGGCGATTTGCAAGTGGATGCGCAAAGGGCGATTGCCGGGCTGCCCGGTTTCGACCGAGTAGATTTTTTCCGTACTCAGCAACTGACGCTGGATGTAAGCCGGCCGGAAATTACGCTGTTCGCCCGCCCTGTCGATCAGGTGGATCCTCGCAACACACTGCCGTTGACGGATGACATGATCGCTCCCGGAGCATTGCCGGAAAATGCCATGCCGGTGTGGGTGTCGGAAGCGATGGTGGATTTATACGGCTACCGGGTAGGGGATAAAGTGACCTTGCCGATTGGCGCAACACCCAGCGAATTTCTGGTTGCCGGAGTATGGCGCGATTACGGCCGTCAATTTGGTGCGATTCAGATGCAATTGGCGGATTATCAAGTATTGACCGGCGATTTGAGCATTAATACTGTGGCTATGTGGGTGCGGCCGGGTGTCAGTCTGGATGCGGTGACTGCCGGATTGCGCCAATTGCCGTTCGGCGCCGCGTTGGAGATTTCGCGTTCGAGCGATATGCGCGCCTTGAGTCTGGAGATTTTTGACCGCAGCTTTGCGGTGACCTATTTGCTGGAACTGATTGCAGTGGTGATCGGTTTGCTCGGTGTGGCGGCGAGTTTTTCCGCGCAGACACTGGCGCGTATCAAGGAATTCGGCATGCTGCGACATATTGGTGTCATGCGGCGGCAGATTCTTGCGATGCTGGCGGCGGAAGGCGGTTTGCTGACTGCGCTGGGAATGGTTCTGGGGTTTGTATTGGGGTGGAGCATCAGCTTGATTCTGGTATTTATCGTTAATCCGCAATCCTTTCATTGGACGATGGAGCTGCATCTGCCGTGGAATTGGCTGGTCATGATCGCAGTCATCATGCTGGTTGCGGCGGCGTTGACGGCGTTGTTGGCCGGACGGCGGGCAGTTTCCGGTGAAGTGTTACGCGCGGTGAAGGAGGATTGGTAATGAAGCCCTGTAAACAGACCAAGATTAACGCGCAACGCATGATTGTGCTCATGCTGATGCTGCTCGGTTTTCTCGCAATGGAAGTGCTGGCCGAGTCAAATCGGTTGAAACCGGTGACGCCGGATTACAAACTCGTTTTTCCGCAGGACTATGGCGCGCATCAAGATTTTCGCATCGAGTGGTGGTATATCACGGGTTGGTTAGAAACAGAGAATAAGAAGCCATTGGGTTTCCAGGTGACTTTTTTCCGTTATGCGACTGATCAGAATCACGATAATCCCAGCCGATTTGCGGCGAAATATTTGATTATTGCGCATTTGGCGCTATCTGATCCGGATACCGGGAAATTGATGCATGAAGAAAAATCGCTGCGGGAGGGTTTCGATCTGGCTTATGCCAGACCAGGCAATACCGATGTGAAATTGGACGATTGGACACTGGTGCGCGAGGAGGGCGGGCGTTACCAAGTCGATATGCAGGGCAGCGATTTCGGTTTGCGGTTATCGCTGACGCCAACACAAATGGCGATGCTGCAAGACCAAAACGGTTTTTCGCGCAAAGGGCCGAAACCGGAGCAAGCGAGCTATTATTACAGTGAGCCGCATTTGCAAGTAACCGGCGCCGTGCTGCGCAACGGTAAGGCGGTTAAGGTTACGGGCAGTGCTTGGCTGGATCATGAATGGTCGACGGCTTATCTCGATCCTGATGCGGATGGCTGGGATTGGACCGGTGCTAATCTGGATGACGGTTCGGCGTTGATGGCTTTCCAGATTCGCCGTAAAGGCGGCGGTAAAGTATGGGCGTATGCGGCATTGCGCGATGCGAATGGCGGTATGCGGTTTTTTACACCGGAAGAGGTGGAATTTACCCCGATTCGCACCTGGCAATCGCCGCATACGGAAGCAGTTTATCCGGTTGCCATGCATATCCGCACGGCTGAGATTGAGTGGCGGCTCACGCCGTTGCTGGATGATCAGGAACTGAATTCCAGTCAGTCAACCGGCTCGATTTACTGGGAAGGCGCTGTGACTCTGACCCGGGATAATCAACCGGCCGGGCGCGGCTACCTCGAGCTGACTGGTTATGCAAAGCCTTTGAAACTATAGAATAAATGGAAGTTACGTGCGATGGAATTGCTTGCTTAATCTTTCAGTATGAAGCGAGATATTCTGCTGATTTCTCGGATTTTTATAATAAAAATAGGGTGTACTCAATTTCAATACTTTCATTGTTGTTAAATGTGCGTTAGAATCAGCGGGCGCAATAATCTGAATGGTGCAAGATGATTGCGGATAATGTACTCGGTTCTATAAAATAAAGATCGCTATTGCAGTGAATCTGGGAACAGAGAATAAAGTTAAACGGTTATAAAGTTTTGTAATCGTATGTGGAGGGACCGGTCACTGATCGGTTTTAATTCTTAATCAAAGGAGATTGTTATGGCCGAAATCAACAGAAGAGAAACAGACGCACAAGTTTTAAGATTGTTCTTCATTACAACAGCTGCTTTCCTCGTGATCGGAGCAATTATTTACGGCGTATTCTAGACTGAGAAAGTTATCGATACCCGTGCTTTTGTTTTGCTAAAAAATTACATTTATCAAGACACAGATCATCACTATCAGTGATAAGCAGGGTAAAGTCAGTCGAGTATCTCTAATACAATGCTCATCTGGTGAAGATATTACATATCCACCGATGGGCATTGTTCATTTCTGCAGCAGAAAGTTTGCTGCGATCTTCTCAGTGTGAATTGCATTCCGGCATCAAATAATGCCGTCAATCGTTTTTCATCACTTGATGGTTCATATGTTGGATGAAACTCTGTTTGTGCATCGGTGAATGAAAGAAATGGCCCTGAATGAGGTCGCAGCCATAGCGTTTCAGTTTCGCTAATTGCGCCTCCGTTTCTACACCTTCCACAACCAGCTGTAATCCCAAAGAATGTCCCAACCGGACGATCGCATCAATGAGTACACTCGCATTCTGCTGATTTTCCAAACTATCGACTGCTGATTTTCCGATTTTTAGTTGACTGATGGGGAGTTGAATTAATTGCGCTAATGACGAATAACCTTTACCAAAATCATCGATAGCGATTTGCAAGCCTAAATCCGCTAACTGATGAAGTATCGTCAAGTTTGATTCAATAACATCCGGCATCAGAGCCATTTCCGTTAGCTCGAGCACTATTCCGGAAGGATCGGCTCCAGTTTCCTGCAATATCGCCGCAAAACTTGCGGCTAATTGTTTTTGGTTCAATTGCCGCGCTGATAAATTGATTGCGACGTAGGGTGTCTCTTCTTTCCAGCGTTGCCGCCAATCGGTTTGTACTTTGCAACTTTCGCGAAATACCCATTCTCCGATGGGAAAGATCATGCCGGTCATTTCCGCAACCGGGATAAAAATTTCCGGGGAAACAGTTTTTCCATCGAGATTCCAGCGCAATAGCAATTCGGCACCGGCAATTCGCTTCGTATCAAATGCAATGATCGGTTGAAAAACAGAGGAAAACTCATTGCGCTCGAGTGCCCGGCGCAATCCTAGGCTGATCGTATTTTTCTGTTGCGCCTGCCGCTGCAGTTGATCATTAAAAAATTGCCATCCATCGCGGCCGCTTTGTTTCATTTCGTACATGGCGGTATCCGCTAAACGCATCATTTCATCGGCTGAATATTGCTGGCCGTGACCGATGATGATGCCGATACTCGCAGTGACAAATAGATTTAATTCTTGATATTGAATCATTTCCTTGAGCGCATCGTTGATGCGCATTGCCAGGTTTGCAATTAATTCCGGTTTTTCAATTTGTTCGCACAGCACAATAAATTCATCCCCGGATAGCCGCCCGACGGTGTCGTCAGGCCGGACTTGATCCAGCAACCGGCCAGCGATTATTTTCAGTACTTCATCGCCGGTTTCGTGGCCATGGTTATCGTTGATTAATTTGAAGCCATCCAGATCGATAAATAGTAAAGCGACGTTCAGCTTGTTTCGCAACGAGCGTTGCAAGGCGTGGTTTAACCGCTCAAGGATTAGTTTGCGGTTGGGTAAGCCAGTGAGTCCGTCATGTGTCGATTGGCGGAGCAATTCTTGCTCTTGATGCTTGCGCTGTGTGATATCGAGCATTGTGACCACCAATATCCACTGATCGCCTGTATGAAATTTGGCAATTCCGGCTTCAAGCTCAATCAGAGTGCCGTCTTTGCAATAACCTAATACGGAATTGCATTGATCCCTGTGCCGTTGCGTTTCGGGGCTCAATACGAATTGTTCGAGCGCATCGGCATGTTGTTCGCGGTAAGACGGTGGTAGTAAAAGATGTACTGGACTGCCGGCTAATTCTTCAGGGCTATAACCAAATAATTGACAGGCGCTGCGATTGGCTTCAATGATGATGCCTTTTTCGTTGGTAACGATAACAATCGAATCGATCACCGACAAAATTTTTTGTACTGCATCATTGATTATTTGCTTGTAAATCATAGCCAGATCTGGCGTGGCGCGATCCAACACCTGCGATTTTTCTGAATGACTAGCGGAGTGTTGGTAAGCTTACTAGTGATTTGGAAGATGCTGTTTGTGAGCGAGCTAGATAAATGAGCGGATGCGTCAGCGCCACCATAAGTTGCTGTGATTTTTCTTGTGCACAGCACTAATCCAAGCCAAGCCAGATCGATGATTACCTTCATAAAATCCCGTTTTTAATATTTTTTGGGATAATGCAGTATTAATTTAAAATTTAATATATAAGAATTATCTTACGCGAGTTGGCGTGGATTTTACTATAACAAAATGGCTTGGGAAAGATTTCTGATTTATTGCAGACTGGTGGCGATGCTATATGTTTATTCGACGATATCAAATCCCGCATCAACGATAGCTGCTTTAAGCTGATCGGGATTGGTACTGGCGGGGTCGAATTGAACCACGGCTTGCGCTGGATCGAGCGTCACTTCCAGTTGAGCAATGCCCGGTAAATTCTTGAGCACGGTCTTGATGCTGTTGACACAGCCCATACAAGTCATGCCTTTGATTTTGATCGTAGCGGTTTGCATGATATCGACTCCCTAAAATGATCTTGTTTTTAATGATTGGCTTGCCAGCGTTTTAATAATAGTGAATTACTGACGACGGATACCGAACTCATGGCCATGGCAGCTCCGGCGATGATCGGATTGAGCATCCCGGCGGCGGCTAATGGAATGCCCAGTGTATTGTAAACGAAAGCAAAGAACAGATTCTGGCGGATTTTCCTGAGTGTGGCGCGCGATAAGGAAATGGCGTCGGCAACGCTCATCAGGTCATTGCGTATCAAGGTGATGTCGGCGGTTTCTATGGCGACATCCGATCCGGCGCCGATGGCGAAACTGACATCTGCGGCAGCCAGAGCCGGTGCGTCGTTGATGCCGTCACCGACCATTGCAGTGAATTTGCCGCTGTTTTTCATCTGGGTAACTTCTGCAGCCTTGTCCTGTGGCAAGACTTCAGCGCGATAGTGCGAAATACCGGTTTGTCCGGCAATCGCCGCGGCCGTTATGGCATTGTCGCCGGTCAGCATCACCACGTCGATACCCATCGCTTGCAGTTGTTTGATCGCTTTAATCGAGGTAGCGCGCAGTTGGTCGGCAATCGCCAGGTAGCCGAGCAATTGGGGCTGGGGCGTATTTTCAGTGACGGATGCAACGGCCACGACGGTTTTTCCCTCATTCTGTAACGCGGCCACCGGCTTTTCTTGCAGCACAACACCTTGTTGCGCAAGAAATCTGGGAGAGCCCAAAAGGTATTGCACGCCATTGATCCGCGCGGTGATGCCGCTGCCGGCAATGGCGGAGAAATCCGTAATAGTGTGCAGCGAAAGCTGCTGCTTTTGCACGTTATCCAGAACCGCCCGCGCCAGCGGATGCTCGGATCCTTGTTCTAGTGACGCTGCGATCTGCAATAATTCTTGCGCACTGATCGAGTTGACCGGAATAATATTCGTGACTTCCGGTTTGCCTTCGGTCAAAGTACCAGTTTTGTCGACAATCAGGGTTTGGATTTTCTCCGCGTGTTCCAGCGCCGCTGCGTTCTTGACCAGTACGCCGATCTGCGCGCCGCGCCCGGTGCCGACCATGATCGCGGTCGGTGTGGCCAGTCCCAGTGCGCAAGGACATGCGATCACCAGCACGGCGACAGCGTTGATGAGCGCGGCAACAAATTCGTCAGTCAACCACCAGGTGATAGTCAGGGTCAGGATACTGATGACCACAACAACCGGAACGAAAATACCCGAAATCGTATCCGCCAGCCGCTGGATGGGTGCTTTCGAGCCTTGCGCTTCCTCGACCAGATGAATGATGGCGGCGAGCTGGGTATGCGCACCTACGCTAGTGGCGCGGCATTTGAGTAAGCCGTTTATATTTTGCGTGGCGGCAAAGACTTTGGCGCCGGTTTGCTTACCGGCAGGCAGGCTCTCGCCGGTTAGCATGGATTCATTGACACTGGAATTTCCCTCGATAACGACGCCATCGACCGGCAAGTTTTCTCCAGGGCGCACGATGAAAACATCATTGACTTGCAGACTGCTGGCCGGAACTTCGAGAATTTCACCGTTACGCTCGATGCGGGCTGTTTTGGGCTGTAGCCTGATCAAAGCTTCAATGGCTTCGGAAGTTTTCCCCTTGGCGCGCGCTTCCATCAATTTGCCGAGCAGCACCAGCGTAATAATGGCTGCGCTGGCTTCGAAATAAACATGCTGATCCAGCTCGAAGGCTGTAACCGCAGCGCTGAAGCCATACGCCATACTGGTGCCCAGCGCAACCAGCACATCCATGTTCGCGCCGCCGCCGCGCAACGAATGCCACGCGCCGGTATAAAAGCGGCGACCAATCCAGAACTGCACCGGTGTGGCCAAGAGCCATTGCAGCCAGCGCGGCAGCATATCCATGTCGTGACCGGTGAACATAGCGCCCATTTGTAGCACCAACGGCAAGGTGAGTACTGCCGAAACCCAGAATAACCGCAATTCCGCCCGATAGGCGGCAAGTCGCCGTGCTTTTTCCTCGGCATGACCGGATTCGCTGATTTCGGTGGCATCGTAACCGGCATCAATGACGGCTTGAATCAAGTGGTCAACGGTGACTGCGCCGGGTGCGAAATTGATTCTGGCTGTTTCTGTGGCCACATTGACCGTGGCCATGACGCCGGGTAATTGGTTGAGTGCTTTCTCGATATGACCGGCGCAGGCGGCACAGGTCATGTTGTGCAGTTGTAACTGCACCGTGCGCGGTGTGACGTGAAAACCGGCTTTCTCGATAGCTTTAATCAACGCACCG
This sequence comes from uncultured Nitrosomonas sp., assembly GCA_964421895.1. Lineage (GTDB taxonomy): Bacteria > Pseudomonadota > Gammaproteobacteria > Burkholderiales > Nitrosomonadaceae > Nitrosomonas. The sequence continues at coordinate 7,985 of CAYQZF010000023.1, forward strand.
GTATTGACTTGGTTTTCGTCATAATTGACTTGTACTTTTTCATTGGCGAAATTGACGGCTGCCTCGACACCGGGCAATTTGTTCAAATTCTTCTCGATACGCGCCGCACAGGCTGCGCAGGTCATGCCTTCAATCGGTAGCTCGAGGTGTTTAAGCGGTTGGGAATTCACGGCTATTTTTCCAGGTAATGAGATGATTCCGGTTGTTACTGGCGGTCAATCATCAGTACACCATCGACTAATCTGACGCGATCGCCCTGATGAAATTGGGTGGCATCCGGAAGTGCGATGATGGTTTGGCTGCCATCGCTCATGGTGACGCCGACTTGATATTGACCGTGCGGCTGAGCGGTTCCTCCCGCATGGGAGCTGCCGGTGCCATGTGGCGGATACGGATTCTGGCGCATCACTTCCCGCGCGACAGTCCCAGCGATCACACCGCCGGCGATGGCATTGAGACCGGGACCTTGTCCGATTTTGTTGACGAAGTCGATAATTCCGCAGTTGCTGCATCCGGCTGTCGGCGGCTGACGATGTATGATGCCCGCGTCCGTACTTTTGATGCTGACGCTATTGCGTGGTGGTGCAATGGCCGTGCCGGTGCGGTGTATGATCCGCGGCGGCCGGTTGACGTCGGGAGGGCTTTCAGGTGCCGGTTGTGTCGTCAGACGCTGCGATTGCATTTGCTGCCGCTGGTCTTGATTCGCTCCGGAGGATTGGGCGAAAGCGACGGTGGTTGCGCAAACAGTGAGAATAACGGCGAATGTCGTCATCCGGATTGCGGCATCAGCGGTAGAGTGGCTATTGAGCATCGCGAATCTCCTTGCAGACAATGACTATAACGAATTTTTTAGATTGAGAAGGATTGCGTTGGTTGCATTATAGCGATTTTTGTTTTTTTAACGGATACCAGCTTGCTATTCAGATCAAGCTACTGGTCTAATCAATCGATTTTGGTTGGAAAATCTTTTTGCTTCGAGGTATCTGCCAAGCCTTCTCCATCGACCTGCTGTTTTTTTACCATGAATGCAGCAATGAAGATGCCAAGTTCATAAAGCAGGCATAAAGGAACGGCCAGCATGAACTGTGAAACCACATCGGGTGGTGTGAAAATGGCGGCGATGACGAATGCACCGACAATGACGTAGGGGCGAACTTCCTTGAGTTTTTCAACGGTGATGACACCAGTTCTGACGAGTATGACGACAAATACCGGTACTTCAAAAGTTACGCCAAATGCGATGAACATCGATAAAACAAAGCTCAGGTATTTGCTGATGTCGGTCATTACGGCCACGCCTTCGGGCGCGAAATAGGTGATGAACTCGAATACCACCGGTAATGCGGCGAAGTAGGCGAATGCCATGCCACTAAAAAAAAGCAGACTGCTACCAATGACCAGCGGTAGCGCCAGGCGTTTTTCGTGAGAGTAAAGTCCAGGGGCGACGAAAGCCCAAATTTGATAAAGCGTATGAGGTAAAGTGAGGACAAAAGCCATCATCATCGCAACCTGCATCGGTACGAAAAATGGCGTCGCCACATCGGTGGCAATCATTTGTCCGCCTTGTGGCAGTTTCTCCAGCAGCGGTTGCGCCAGCAGGGTGTATAACTCACGGGCATAAAAAGCGCACGGTAAGAAACCGATCAGCAGCGCACCCAAGATACGGATCATGCGGATGCGCAGTTCCACTAAGTGAGATAGGAACGAGCCTTCAAGCATGATGATCGCGATAATGCTGATAATGTTCAGCTGATATCAATAAATACCGGGTAGCTCGCACTGTCCGCACCAAGCGGCTACTTTTTTTCCTGATCATGGCTGATTTGCGTGGCAGCGCTGCTGCTCGGGATTGATTGTGTTTGATCCGCAGGTTGTGCCGGTGAGTCTGCAGGCGAGGCTTCTTCGCTTTTGCTATCGGTCAATGATGTTTTTAAACGATCAACACCTTGCTGCACCGAATCTTCAATCGACTGCACGGTTTCCTGCATGGAAGATTGCATTTTTTTCAGTTCTTCCATGCGCATTTCGTTATGAATATCGGTTCTGATGGCATAGACAAAGTTGCGGCAGCGCCCGTACAGATGTCCGACTGTGCGTGCCACAGCAGGTAGCCGCTCGGGTCCAATGACGATCAAGGCCACGATCGAAATCACCAGCAATTCCATAAAACTAATATCAAACATATGGCCGCACTGATCGGGGTCGGATTGATAACATCATTGATTTGCGCATGACTGAGTTTCTCCGCAGAAAACGGATGATCTAAGTCCGAGTATGTGTTTTTTCTTTAATTTCAGTGTCTGTTACCGGGCGATTGATGCTGCTACTGCCTTCTTTGAAGGTGTTCGTGCTGGTTTCTTTGCTCACGGTGACTTCGATTACTGGTTCTTGGTTTGAATGCGATGATGGAGCAGGGCTGTTTTCCGATTCTTTCATGCCTTCCTTGAATCCTTTCAACGCACCGCCCAAGTCGCTGCCGAGATTGCGCAATTTTTTTGTGCCGAATACCAGAACAACAATGACCAGTACGATAATCCAATGCCAGATGCTAAATGTGCCCATGACTTTCTCCTGTAAGGTGAAACAGCACCGGTCTAGCCGCGGTGAATCGTACCGGGCAGATGTTCCCGGCCACCGATGATATGGAAATGCAGATGAAATACTTCCTGGCCGCCCGCCCGCCCGGTATTGATGACAGTGCGGAAACCATTCTCACAGCCTTGTTCCTTCGCCAGTTTTGGCGCTAATAGCAGCATCTTTCCCAATAAATCCCGGTGGTTCTCTTGAACATCGGCAAGGGAATCGATATGCAATTTTGGAATCAGTAAAAAATGCACCGGCGCGGCTGGATTGACATCATGAAAAGCGAGAATATCTTCATCTTCGTAGACTTTATTGGAAGGAATTTCTCTACGTGTGATTTTACAGAATATACAGTTATCCATGCGCTAGTCCGTTTTACGAGAGGCTTTTTCTACGATACCGGAAACACCTTCACGTCTTTCCAGTTCCTGCAAAACATCATCCGGCGTCAATCCGTGGTGGGCGAGCAGTATCAAACAATGAAACCATAAATCGGCGGTTTCATAAATCACTTGGTTCGTGTCACCGTCTTTCGATGCCATCAATGTTTCGGCGGATTCTTCCGCGATTTTCTTGAGTATTTTGTCTTGTCCGCCGTGCAACAGTTTGGCAACGTACGAGCTGCTGGCATCGGCTGTTTTGCGTGCTTCGATGGTTTCTGCGAGGCGATGGAGTATCGTTGTGTCCGTCATTTGATGTAAATTTCTTCCGGATTTTTGATCACGGGTGCTGCGACAACCCATTCATTACCTTCCAGTTTCTGGAAGAAACAGCTATGCCTTCCAGTATGACATGCAATTCCACCGGTTTGTTCGATTATGAGCAGCAGTACGTCTTCATCGCAATCCAAGTAAATTTCCTTCACTTTTTGGGTGTGACCGGATTCTTCACCTTTATGCCACAGTTTTTTGCGCGAGCGTGACCAGTACACGGCTTCACCTTCTTCCACGGTCAATTTGAGCGCATCGCGATTCATCCAAGCCACCATGAGAATTTTTCCGCTTCCTGCTTCCTGGGCAATCACCGGGATTAAACCGTCTTCTGACCAGTTGATTTTACTAAGCCAAGTATCGGGAGGCATAAGTTGAGTGTTACTTCCGTTCAGTTATCGATTTCGCCTGTAATTTTAACATTATAACCGCACTTCAATACCATGCTGTGCCATATACTGTTTGGCTTGCTGGACGGTAAATTCGCCATAGTGAAAGATACTGGCGGCTAATACCGCGTCTGCATGTCCTTGCAAAATGCCGTCGACCAGATGATCCAAATTGCCGACGCCGCCGCTGGCGATCACCGGAATATCGATGGCGTCCGATACTGCGCGTGTCAAAGCAATATCAAAGCCATTGCGGGTGCCGTCACGGTCCATGCTGGTAAGTAAAATTTCACCGGCGCCGAGCGATTGCATTTTAACTGCCCATTCGATGGCATCGATGCCTGTTGCTTTGCGGCCGCCATGGGTGAAAACTTCCCAGCGCGATGCGCCGCCATCGGGTGAAGGAACTTGTTTGGCGTCGATCGCCACGACAATGCACTGTGAACCGTAATGATCGGATGCGTCCAAGACCAATTGCGGATTGAGGACGGCGGAAGTATTGATACTGACTTTATCGGCGCCAGCATTGAGTAACCGGCGAACATCCGCCACCTGGCGTACGCCGCCGCCGACGGTCAGTGGAATGAATACTTGCGCTGCGACATCTTCAATGATGTGCAGAATCAAGTCGCGATTATCCGAACTGGCGGTGATGTCGAGAAAAGTGAGTTCATCCGCGCCTTGTTCGTCGTAGCGGCGCGAAATTTCCACCGGATCGCCTGCATCACGCAGTTCAACGAAGTTAACGCCTTTGACCACGCGTCCATTGGTGACGTCCAGACATGGAATGATACGTTTAGCGAGGCTCATCGGATTTTAAAGCCGTTTGGAATAAAAAATGAGAATGAATAGGAATAAATAATGGCGAATTACGGAGTCACTATCAAGAGAGACTATTATCTTTGCTGATTTTGTCGGCCAAAATCTGCGCTTCCTTGAAATTCAATGAGCCTTCATAAATGGCGCGCCCGGTAATTGCGCCCATGATGCCTTCCGATTCAATCTCGCACAATTTGTGGATATCATCGATATTGGTGATACCACCGCTGGCAATTACCGGTATGGTCAGTTGCCGCGCCAATTCGACAGTCGCCTTGATGTTGACGCCGTTGAGCATGCCGTCGCGGCCGATATCCGTGTAGATAATTGCCTCCACGCCGTAGCCTTCAAATTTTTTCGCCAGATCGATGACATCGTGTCCGGTAATCTTGGACCAGCCGTCAACTGCAACCTTGCCTTCCTTGGCATCTAGTCCGACCATGATCTGCCCCGGAAAGGCATTGCAGGCATCCTGCAGAAACCCGGGTATTTTGATCGCGGCAGTGCCGATAATAACGTACGTGATACCGTCGTCGAGATAGCGCTCAATCGTATCGAGATCGCGAATGCCGCCGCCCAGTTGAATCGGAATCTGGTCATCCAAGGCTTCGACAATTTCACGAATCGCCGTTTCATTTCTCGGTTTCCCGGCAAAGGCGCCGTTCAGATCAACCAAATGAAGTCTGCGTGCACCTTGCTTTAACCAATGCGCCGCCATTTCGCCGGGTTTTTCGGAAAATACTGTGGCATCTTCCATAACCCCTTGTTTGAGCCGGACACAATGCCCATCTTTAAGATCGATTGCGGGAATTATCAGCATAATGTAATCAGAATGGAGAGTTGATTAACAAAGTCAGTTTACTACTATTTGGTTTTAGCGGTACGGGGTCCATTTAGCAAAATTACTCAACAGGGTTAATCCTGCCAACTGGCTTTTTTCCGGATGGAACTGTACCGCGAAAATGTTATCTTTTGCAACGGCGCAAGTAAATGGGAAGGGATAACGGCTTTGCGCTGCTATTAATTCCTTATCGGGTGTTTCGACATAATAGCTATGCACGAAATAAAAGCGTGCGTCGGTTGCAATGCCTTCCCACAACGGATGTTTGACGGCTTGATACACTTGATTCCAGCCCATATGCGGTACTTTCAGTTTTTGCCCGTCCGCGTTGGTCATGGCTGAAGCGGGGAAGCGCACAACTTTTCCAGGCAGAATGTTCAAGCTTTTGACATTACCTTCTTCGCTTTCTTCAAACAGCATTTGCAGACCGAGACAAATACCAAGAAAAGGCTTATGAGCAGCGGCTTCCACGACGGCTTCGCGCAATCCGCGCGATTCAAGTTCATCGATACAATTACGCATGGCGCCTTGTCCGGGGACTATGACGCGTGCAGCTTTCCGCACGACATCGGGATCGCTGGTGACTGTTGTCGTGACAGCGGATGCTACGTGTTCAAGCGCTTTATGGACGGAACGCAGGTTTCCCATTCCGTAGTCAACAATGGCGATATCAGTCATACCGTGATGTTTAGAAACAAAGTGACTTATAAAGTACCTTTGGTGGATGGAATGATGCCGGATGCTGCTGGATCATGCTCTATCGCCATGCGCAAAGCACGCCCGAAAGCTTTAAAGACCGTTTCCGCCTGGTGATGGGTATTTCTTCCGGATAAATTATCAATGTGCAAAGTTATTAAGGCGTGATTGACCAAACCTTGGAAGAATTCGTGAAATAGATCGGCGTCGAAATCACCGATGCGCGCCCGTGTAAAGTTAACGTTGAAAACCAGGCCGGGTCGTCCGGACAAGTCGACGACGACACGCGATAGCGCTTCGTCCAATGGCACGTAAGCATGACCGTAGCGGCGCAACCCTTTTTTATCCCCGGTGGCTTTGGCAAGCGCCTGACCGAATGTGATACCGATATCTTCAACGGTATGATGGGCATCGATATGCAAGTCGCCTTTTGCGGCAATTTCAAGATCGATCATGCCGTGGCGTGCAATCTGATCGAGCATGTGATCGAGAAAAGGCACACCGGTTTCGAGCGCGGACTTACCAGTTCCGTCCAAATTCAGATTGATGCTGATCTGGGTTTCCAGCGTATTTCGTATGATTTGTGCCCGGCGCATAAATTATGAATCTTTGATGGATGCAAAAAATTGAGGAATTCTAAACTGTTTCACTCAGGATGGTATGTAATGTCGCGCAAAATTGTGAATTTTCATCGGGAGTACCCACGGTTACACGCAAGCAATTTTCCAATAAGGGGTGGGTGCCATCCAGGTTCTTAATCAATATGTTGTGTTGTTTTAGCGCTTGAAAGATTTGACTGGCTGCGTTAACACGAAACAAAATAAAATTGGCATTGGAAGGATATACCATAATGTCGCGCATTGTACCAAGAAATGCACTCATTTTTGCACGTTCTGATTTAATCGCTTGCGCTTGCTCCGATAATACCGCGGTATGATGCAATACTTTTTCCGCGATCAATTGCGTCATTATGCCAATATTATAAGGCAAACGCACCTTTTCCAATTGCTTCAACCACTCGGACCGGCCGATTAAAAGCCCTAGCCGCAAGCCGGCCAAGCCTGATTTGGATAGCGTCCGCATCAATAACAAATTCGGATAGCGACCAAGCATATCGATAAAGCTATCTTCCGCGAAAGCTTGATAAGCTTCGTCGATAACGATAATACCCGGAGTAGCTTGTATAATGCTTAAAATGGCCGCTCGATCGAATGAGTTTCCCGTTGGATTATTCGGATAAGCCAGGAAGATCACGGCCGGTTCGTGTTTGGCAATCGCCGCCAACATGGCATCGAGATCCAATGTGAAATCATTTTTTAAGGGTATGCCGATATATGGGATATTGGCGAATGTGGCGATCATGCGGAACATGACAAACGCTGGCTCAACGCTCATCAGCACCGCGCCGGGTTTGGCAATCGCCATCGCAATGATTTGAATGATTTCATCCGATCCATTGCCCAACAGGATGTCGAGATTATCGCTAATGCCCAGCACTTGCCGTAAAGTCGTCTTAAGAGAAGCCGCGCTGGCGTCGGGATAGCGGTTTACCGGTGCATGCAGTGCCAACTGCGCAATTTCATCACGTAATGCCGGTGGTAAAGGGTAGGGATTTTCCATGGCATCGAGCTTGATCATACCTGCCGCGGGCGGTACATGATAAGCCGATAATGCAAGAATTTCCGGACGGATGATGTGTTCTGGATTGTAAGTTTTAGACATAGGCGCTTATTCTAACTCAAGACAGCGCTTATGGTTCAAGTTGTCACTTGGGATCGGCACTCGCTTGGCAAAGCAAAGCTACCGGGAATTTTTTATGCCGCAAGATCCTGTGCGAGCATATGAAACTCGTTTTGACAGCCGCGGATTTTTTCTTGTGCCGCCTTGGCTGCATGTTCATCGATTCCCAGGCAATCCATCAGTGCAAGCGTATCGATATAAGGGCAACCGTCAACCTGCATTTGATCCTGCAGTATACGGTTGGCGATAGCGAGCAGCTTGACGTAGGGAGCGTATTTGCCGGAGTAATCAGGAAAATTCTGCTCGGCGACGGCAACGGCGATTTCTTCCGGTAAATTCCAAGCTCTGATCAGATACATGCCGATGGTGTCATGTGTGATGCCGAAAATCTGCAGCTGTAGCGCACGAGCATCTTGTTTCGGGTAGCGGGTAACTAAATCGTTCAGATAAGAAAACTCTTTGGGGTAGAGATGTCCGAATAAAAAATATCCAAAATTATGAAATAAACCGCTGAGATAAAGCAGTTCGCAATTTGCGAGATGTTTTTCTGTCATGTGGTAACAAAGTTCGCGGCAGAGTGCGGCGCATTCCAATGCTTGATTCCAGATACGGATACGCCCTATAGCGCCTTGATCCGGCAATTTGAGGCAGTTGGAAGAAATGATGCTTAGGGCTAAATTGAGTGTGGTATCGAAGCCCAATACCAGCGATACAGCAAGATGTACTGAGTTGATCCGGTTGCCATAGCCGAAGATGGACATACGCGCGTATTTCATAATGAAAGCGGCCAGTGCGGGATCTTGCTCAATAACTCTTGTTAGTTGTTCCAGATTGGCTTCCGGATGGTTGCGTAACTTCAATAGTTTACGCGCTGCCTCTGGCAGTGGGGGAATTTGCCCGGCTTGTTGCAGGATGCTGCGGAAGTTTTGGCTGAACTCCAGCTTATTAATGATCAACATCGATTTGATCTCAAAATTTTAGTTGGCATAATCTGCGAGTGCTTGACTCTCTGCTTTTGATTGAATTTTATATGACGAGAAACAATCTGCATTAGAACGATGAATATTAAACGGAAGGAAAATTTACCTACTTGGTAAAGCGGCCGGTTTTCTGTCTTCTTCACTAAAATGATAGTTTTTATAATAAACGGCTCATGTCACCCGTGTTAAAGCCTTGCAATGGTTCAGAAAAGTTTTTCCCAAAAGCAATCACTTTGAACAGCTCACCCATTTCAGCCGGGCTAACCAGTTTTTGCAATTGGTTCGATTGCGGTAAGTAGTGATGAATATCTTCAGCGGATGTTTGCGCGAGCAAGCCGGTAATTCCGCAATTCAGCAGAAAATAGGTCTGCGTGGTGTAACCCAGAAGTTGCAATTCAGTATTTTCCACAGCCTGCGTAAGTGCGCTGAAATCGACATGACTGGTGATATCTTGTAAACCGGGAAGATGAAAGGGGTCGTCGTGCGCATGGTGGCGGTAGTGGCACATCAGCGTGCCCTCGTCGCGTTGCGGATGATAATATTCGCTGCGGCCGAAACCATAATCAATGAGTAATACAACGCCTTGCTGCAGTGTGCTAGCCAGGCTACGTATGAAATGCATCGCAGCGAGATTAATTTCGCTGATATAGTCGACCGGTTGATTGTTCGGATTGATTTCAGCGATTAGCTCGCTGGCGGCTGCTTGCAGTTCCGCATCTGCAACAGGGCGGTCCTGCCATGTGAACCGATCGTTTTGCCAGGTTACGCCGCGTTCCAGCACGGTATCATCACGCCATCGGACGATATGCACCGGCATCGCATCCAGCACTTCGTTGGCAAGCATAATGCCGGTGAATGGGTCGGGTAACCGCTCCAGCCACTCGATTCGCGCTAAAAGATGAGGTGCTTCGTCAGCTAATAGCATTTGTTGCCGCTGGCGCAAGTCGGGACTGACTTCGAGAATGTAATATTTTCTGGGTAACGCATCGGATTTTTCCAGTTCAAGCAAAATATCCCGCGCCAGCTTGCCCGATCCGGCGCCGAATTCTAGGATGTCCGCTGGTGTCATATGCCGCAAAATTTGCATGAGTTGTTGCGCTAAAGTGCGGCCGAACAGCGGAGAAATTTCCGGCGCCGTGACGAAATCTCCTGCATGGCCCAGTTTGGTTGCACCGCTGCTGTAATAACCCATTCCTGGTGCGTACAATGCAAGATTCATATAATCTTCAAAAGAAATCCAGTGATTGGCTGCAAGAATTTTTTCCCGGATCATTGCCTGTACTGACCGGCTATGAGCTAAAGCAACTTCACTGGGGATTAGCATGTTTGTGATCAACGATATATGAAATAAAGTTAGAGTGAATTGTAAAGTTAATTTGTAAAATGGGCCATAGTGTAGCAGTTCTTCGAGGGGGGTGTGCGTGCAAGGGAAAGTGATTCTGGTTACCGGTGGTGCAAAACGGGTAGGGGCGGCTATCTGCCGCCGCTTGCATGCACAAGGCGCACGCTTGGTCGTGCATTACCGTTCGTCATTCGATGAGGCTAAAGTTTTGCAAGATAAGTTGAATCAGAAACGCGCCGATTCGGCGGCTTTGGTGCAAGCCGATTTGCTCGATACGGAACTGTTAACGGATTTGGTGGAAAAAGCAGCCGGCCGTTTTGGGCGATTGGATGTGTTGATCAATAATGCGTCGAGTTTCTTCCCGACCCCGCTGCAGCAATGCACGTTGGCGGATTGGCATGATCTTGTCGGCAGCAATCTTCAAGCACCTTTATTTTTATCTCAGGCGGCAGCGCCGTATCTGAAGGAACAGAAGGGATGCGTGGTGAATATCGTCGATATTCACACCGAACGGCCACTAAAAAATTACGTCATCTACAACGCCGCCAAAGGTGGTTTACTGGCGCTCACCAAATCGCTGGCGGTGGAAATGGCACCTGAAGTGCGCGTTAACGGTGTATCACCCGGACCGATCCTGTGGCCGGAAGACGGTGAATGGGCAGATGAAGCCGCACGCCAGCAAATCATCGCCAGTACACTGCTTAAACGCTGCGGTGAGCCCGATGACATTGCCAAAACCGTGCAATTTCTAATCTCCGATGCTCCGTATATTACCGGGCAGATTATTGCAGTGGACGGCGGGCGGAGTATTTATCTGGGAGCCGGATGATGAAAGCCGTGGATTATTCGGTGTACTGACACCGGTACCGGAGCCATCAACCTATGCCATGCTGCTCACCGGTTTGGTCGTGATCGGTTGACTATACGAGCGAATCACTTTGCTGTATGGTACTCGCTCCTTCGCCTATCTTTTTGATATATCTCGTTTGCTGTTTTCCGTGCGTCTCGTGCTTCATCTCGCTCGCCGAATTAATCAGCGCTTCCTCAACGGTACGCCGCATTCCAAGCTAAGAAAACTCCAAAGAAGACGGTGAAGTCAGCCAAGCAAGGTGAAATCAGGGGGGGAAGGTACAATTTTCCAGTGGACAATGGACATTTCAAGCCTGACTTCAATGTGGCGTGATCGAAGAACAGTCGTTTTCAAAACTTTTCTAACGAATCGTTTCATAACAGCTCTGCCGTTTACACAACCGCAAGGTACAAAACACAATTCTCTGTTGCCACTTTAGGCTGAGAAACGCACGAAGCTTGATGAGAATTCCGCTGTAGCGTGCTCGCTTTACTGTATGCGGGGGAGTAAACTTGCAGCAGTTCTTTTCGCCAATAATATGCATGGTGAATGGTTTCCCGGTGTTTCCACTGTCGATGGTTTGGAAGGCTGTTTACATCTTTCCAGAACGGAAATTCACGGCAGAGATTCTGTTGGACTTTGATTAATTTTAAGAAAGGGTATTTATGTTATGAAGGGAATTCTTATGATCGGTTCATTGGTATCTTCCTTGATTCTTTATGGAATATTCATGATGACCGGTAATGATGCGTTATTGGCGTTTGTATTGTTGGGATTGTTGATCTCGTTTGTCTGCGCGATGTTATTTCTGTCGAGTAAATAGCAATCAGATCTAAAATTGCCATCGCACAACAAGCATTACGATAAACATGCGTGAAGCAATCTGTAAACTTCACGTCACTGTGTAGCCATACTCGCCAATCCAATCATCGCAGACTACCCGAATCTAGCCGGTAGCATTGTTCTGGAGTATTTGATACGCTGTTTCCATTGCTGTACTTTTATTTCGCTCGCAAAATAACCTTTCTTTTTTTATTTCCCAAAGCATTCATGCATTCAGAAAAAATCGCTCTGACACAAACCGTACAAAAAGGAGGGTGTGCTGCAAAAGTTGCCGCAACAGAATTGCGGCGCATTTTGCAGCAAGTCGGATTCCCGGCTGCACATCCGGCGTTGTTGGTGGATGGAAGACTGTTTGACGATGCCGCAATCTACAAAATCAATGAAACAATGGCTCTGGTGCAAACACTCGATTTCTTCACGC
>CAYQZF010000024.1:0-20096 GCA_964421895.1 uncultured Nitrosomonas sp.
AAATGAGCAAATCCAAAGGCAATGTCATCGCACCGCAAAAAGTGATGGATACTTCAGGTGCCGACATTCTGCGGCTGTGGGTCGCTTCGACCGATTACTCCGGTGAACTCTCCATTTCCGAAGAAATTCTCAAGCGGGTGGTCGAAAGCTACCGCCGTATCCGCAATACATTGCGCTTCTTGCTCGCCAATCTGGTGGACTTTAATCCGCATACCGATACCGTCGCCGTCACGGATTGCCTGGAAATCGACCGCTATGTGCTGGCGCTGACGCAAAGCTTTCAAGACGATTTGACGCAAAACTATGAACGCTATGAATTCCATCAAATCGTGCATAAATTACATAATTTCTGTTCCGAAGATTTAGGCGGCTTCTATCTGGATATCCTCAAGGATCGCTTATACACAGCGGCGGCCAAAGGTCTGCCGCGCCGCTCGGCGCAAACGGTGTTGCATCATATTACGCATAGTCTGGTACGGTTGTTTGCACCGATTCTGAGCTTCACATCGGAAGAAGTCTGGGAGCATCTGACGGGAGATAGCAACGACAGCGTCCTGCTGCATACCTGGCATACTTTCCCGGCGCAAGCGGATACCGAAATATTGCAGCAACGCTGGGCGAAAATACGCGCACTGCGCTCACAAGCGTTGAAAAAACTCGAAGACGCGCGCACACAAGGAGAAATCGGTTCCTCATTGGCGGCCAGCGTGGAGATTCGCGCCAGCCATGAAGATTTTGCGCTACTGAATACACTCGGTGACGATTTGCGCTTTGTGTTGATCGTTTCCGAAGCACGTTTAATCCCGGTTCACGATGCGCAGCAGGAAGGGATTTTTGTCGTATCCAGCACCCAAACAAAATGCGAGCGTTGCTGGCATTATCGCCAGGATGTCGGTCAGCATGCCGAACACCCTACGCTGTGCGCCCGTTGCATTACTAATCTTTACGGCGCTGGCGAAGAACGGCATTTTGCGTAACACCCTGAACACTGAAGAGAAATCCACGACTATGAAACTTTACATCAGCCTGAGTATCGCTCTGATCGTCCTCGTATTGGACCTTGCCAGCAAATTCTGGGTCGAGTCTGCATTGGAATTTGGTCAGAGCATTCCGCTCACCGGTTTTTTTAACTTGGTGCTGACTTACAATCCCGGCGCCGCATTCAGTTTCCTGAGCGAACAACCGGGCTGGCAACGCTGGTTCCTGAGCGGCATCGCAGGTAGTGCGGCCTTATTGATCATTTTTCTGCTCAACAAATACCGCCAAGAGAAATTATTTTGCCTATCGCTGAGTTTGATCCTGGGCGGTGCACTGGGAAATTTGTACGACCGCATCACGCTGGGTCATGTGATCGATTTTCTCGATTTCTATGTTGGGAATTATCACTGGCCGGCATTTAATATCGCCGATTCTGCTATTTTTGTCGGCGCCGCGCTAATGATTTATGAAAGCTTCCGGAAAAAAGAAAATCCGGAAGATTCAGCGAAAAAAGTTAAATAACCGAATTTCATTTGTTCGATTTCTTTTCCTTTGCAATCGGGCTTTGCAGGGTGTAACCATTTTCTTTCATTTTATATCCGCCATACGCTCCCGCGCCGGCCGCAACCAGCGTCCAACAGCCGGATAACAGCGGTAATACCATCACACAAGCTATTACGATTCCTATTCGTTTCGTCATCATTAGTTCCTGTCAAGATTAAGTTTTTTTGTTCAAGTTCTTGAAATTCCGATAAAGCTGTTAGTTATACCTATGTAGATTACCGGTTATCCAAGATGCTTACAATTATCCTTATCAAAAAGAAATTAGTTTCTAGCCCATAAAACGGCTTATCTGGCAACTCTATTCACTGCAATTATCTAGGAAGGTTGCGGTGGAACTTTTATCCACTGATCCGCGCATTGCTTAACATACGGATAATAGCCTTCGGGATTGCGGCAATAGTACCAGTAGTTTTTTTGTTGCGGCGCAGCAGGAGGTCTGGAAACATCTTGGCGTTGAACATAGGTAGGCGCTCTGGCAGCTGCTAGCATAGGGGCTGAAAATACCGGGGAAGCCGCCAGGAAACCGCCCAAAGAATAATAAGGTTCAAAATAGCGATAAGGTCCGAAACCGGCATATTGACTATAGAATCCGGCACCGGCGCGGCCGCTGTAAAAACCGAAGCTGCTGAAAGGCACGCCAAAACCGCCATAATAACCAAACGGCGTGAACGGACTGTAATAACCAAAGGAACCAACGCCTAACCCCATTCCTAAACCTAATCCCAAGCCGAAGTTATCGTAATAATCATGCCTTCCGCCATGATGATGGTGGTTATCGCGCCCGGAATGCTGACCATGCCCGGTATTTTGATCGATATGTGTATTATTCTGAATATTTACGTTTTGCATCGATGGGTCAGTCTGTGTCACAGTATCATGGTGAGTCGAAGAATCCATAGCAGAGGAAGCATTGCCGGCAGTTCCATTCGAGTCAGCTGCTGCGGTGGATCGAATTGAGTCCGCAGTTTCTGCGCTGACATGTGCATCAGAGTTAGGGTTGGTGTCAGCATCATTCTGGTGATCTGCAGTTGGAGCTTGAGCAGAATCGCTATTTCGCTCCACATGCTGAGCGGCATCGATCGACTGGTCCGGTAGCTCCTTCTTCATCGGTTCATGAGTAGAGCCGCCGTTGTTAAACACTGTTTCGGTACTACCGGCACTATGATTTGCATCATTTTCCGCAGCGAAATCATTTGACTGATAAATCCCATTAGTCTGATCAAAATGGCTTTCGTGGCTTACACCGTCAACGAATCCAGAAGCTTCCGGCTGATTGAATTGATCATGCTGATAAAAAGCATCGCTTGAATCTGAACTGCTCGGGTCAGAAAAATCAGAATATCCGCCAGAATCGAAATCACCGCCGTAACTGTCACCATAGTCACCGCCGAAATCGCCACCATCGAATCCGCCATCAAAATCGCCACTATCTTCAGCGTTTACCAGATTCACCGAGAATATTCCGCAGAGGGCAATAATCAAACACATTAATTTAATTTTTCTCATACCAATCTCGACCGGAATTCACTGAACCATTACTTTTCAAATCACATACCAAGAAAGTGTACTGATGATCTATCAATCAATTTTCTTAAGGACACTCTGAAAAACTACTACACTCGGTCATTCTGCATTGAAATCAAGCTCAAAATGCTCATTTATCACTCGTAAACTGCGCTTTTTCGCCTGATTTCGCCTTACCTGGCCATCGCTCACTACCTTTTTCAAAGTTTTCTTAACACTTTGCCATCATCATAAAGAGCTCAGTCTGAACATTGACTGAATAAAAATTGCTGATGGTAAAGTCTTCAACTCGAGGACTGATCGGCATTACGGCCCTTGATACGCCAACTCATCCAGCAGTTGCTTTATGCGTTTTGAATGACTGCCTTGCCAATAAATGCGATTACAATCCGGGCACATTAGAAATTTATCGTAGTACTGCCTTGTCAATGGCTCCAGACGATGTTCTATGCGGCTTTTTCCGGTTTCCGCCAATACTCCATTGCAATGCGTGCAGTGCGTCAGAGGCTTGATCAGAGAGAACAGCGCAAATCTTTTCAGAACTTCGCGGGTTTGAATTTTGGGCTTGTCGGCGCGCACAAAATACCCGTGAATCACGATTTTGCGGTGCAACAGCGAGCGATCCCGGGTGAGTACGACGCGTTGTTGCTCGCCAGCAATCCTGGCAACCATGTCATCACTGTAATCATTGCAATAAAGACAATCGAATCCGAGCAATCTTAGATACCGCGCCAGCCTTCCGAGATTACTGTCGACCACGAACTGCGGCGGCTGAGATAGCAGCGGGCGAAGCTGCGCCGCAGGCATAGTACTAAAATTCTCACCGATCGGAAAAACCTCGATGCGATCTCCGTCTTGCACAATATAGTTAAAGTCGGTGGGAGCACCATTCACCGAAATTTGCTCAACTTCCGTATGCGGCACGTTGAAAGACTCGATCATGTCCTTGACCGAAGCTTTGCGCTCGAAATGATGAATGATCTCTGCATTACCCATCACTGGTGCTATGAAATCATTCAAGGACCGATAAAAACGAATGCCGATCTGCGCCACTGTTGACAGTATTTATTAATTTGCTCAATGGAGATTATGCTAACAATCCAATCAAGGTTAATTAGTTTGATCAAGATCAATGTTTAGAGTAACTGTAGGCGGTATTCTTCCAATCGTCGACACAATATCAGTTAACAACTAACATTCAGAAGGTTTTATATGAGAATTACACATCTTTTAGCAGTATCAGCGGTTTTAATTTTAGTTGCCTGCGGCGGAAAACCAACTGCACCGGAATCACCAGATCCGAGTGCTTACGGTAAAACCATACAACCTTTCCATCAAATACCGTCAGGCGATCAGGAAGGTGGCGGTAAAGCCAGATCGACCACAGAGAAATCGAATTACTAGAGTTTTAGAGGGTGGCCAGTGTTCTATAGTCAGTAATCACAAGCAGCTCGGGCTATAGAACACTGTCTTTATATTTTTACTAAGAAGAAATGAGTAATCCATACGACCGATTAAAATTTCATTTCCTATTCGTTACAGCTTAATTATTGCACTAGATTAAAATTTTTACGCCGCACCCCACGATAGATCGTACGACTCAGGGAATGGACCAGATTTATAGTCTATATCGCCTTTAGGTTCAATATCTTTCCTCAAAAATACCTGCCGCACCATTTCCGGAATCATTACCATCCCCACGTAACGTCCTAGGCATTCGTGGTCGCCGAAACCGAAATGGAAGTAGTTGTACCAGTTACGTTGCGGAATGAACTCGTCAGGCGATTCGAATGCCCGTTCATCGAACATAGCAGACAGTGTTACCGGCAGCACATAAGTGCCGGCACGTAAAACCGTTTCGTAGTTGGTTCCCTTTGCGGCGGTATAGTCGCTTACAGTGGTGCGGAACAAGTACGACGTGATTGGCACAAACCGCAACGCTTCCCACACAATGCCGTCGAACTCAGTAGTATCTTCCTTTTGCGCAGCGGCTTTGGCCGCAGCTTGCCATTGCGGATGCTGAAACAAATATTGCAATACCTGAGCTACAGCTTGTGACGTTGTTTCGATTGCACCGATCAAAAGACCACCCGCGTTCACACCCAACCGCTTAATGTCGAAATCCAATTCCTTGGCAAAACTGGTGCGCAACATCCGGGTGACAATATCGTCATCCAATCGGACAAGCGTCGAAAACGTCAATTTTTCGAGTTTCACTGCCAACAAGCGCTTTGCAATCAACATCGTGATATAGTCACTCAGCTTTTTGGAAGTCTCATTATGGCGATTGATAATCCGTTGCGATAATTCCGGCGGCAACAGGTCGAAGGGTTGATTGTGAAAGGTGTCGTATTGGTTCCAGTAAGACCACTCAATCAAATCTTCCCGCTTCGCGCCTGTCAGACCAAAATACCTCTGCACCAACGTCGCCGGCACCATCCGGCAAAAACTATTCACGACTTCGATCTTGCCTTTGGCACCATTGAGAATTCCACCGGCGATTTCCGCAACCAAATTGCGCACCCTAGGCAAATCATCGCGATTCAACATAAATTGCATCAACGATTTCTCACGAGTATGCAATGCATCGTCATCGTGCGCCATTAGATAGTTGTCCATCTTGGGCACATACGGCTTGACAGTGAATACCTTGTACATTTTCAAGATTTCCCTGACATCGTCAAAACGGGTAACCAGCGTGCAGTCCGGCGTTACCAGAATCGGACGGTTAGCGCGCAGTTCCTTAAAAAATGGCAATGGTTCCGTATCCATCCAGCGCCGCACCAATGGAAATTTTTCTGCATCGAGGGTT
Organism: uncultured Nitrosomonas sp.; assembly: GCA_964421895.1. Lineage (GTDB taxonomy): Bacteria > Pseudomonadota > Gammaproteobacteria > Burkholderiales > Nitrosomonadaceae > Nitrosomonas. The sequence continues at coordinate 5,879 of CAYQZF010000024.1, forward strand.
GCATCATACCGTTCAAGATAGCTTGTACTCATTTCTTTTCTCCCTGTTCATTCATTAATGATGATTGATGGTTCAAATTACAGAGTCTTGAGATATTCCAGCAAATCCAGCCGCTCTTCCTTAGTCAGCGGTTTTAGAATTTTTCCATTCAACTGCGCCGTTTTACCGGTGGTGTATTCATGCCCCGCGTTACTATTGCTTTTAAGGCTGGTATCGAATTTGTAGCCTTGATAGCCGCTGCTTTTCAAGCCTACTTTGACCGGATCGAATTCACGCGAACCAACTTCAAATTGATCCGGACGGTATTCGCCGTCTTCCGGATCGCCTTCATGTTTCTTCGGCAATAACAAATCGTACAGCGTCGGTACCGAACCGTTATGCAGGTAAGGTGCAGTCGCCCAAATACCATTTAACGAGCGTGCTTTGTAGGCGTTCAATGAAGCCAGCGGTTTTGCTGTCGTATCCGGATCGTAATTGCCGTGCTTGATAGATGATTTGATTTCATTGTGGAAGAACGCTTTGGCGATATCCACAATCCAGTCAAACCAGCGCTGGAAAAATAGTTTATCGGGGTCTGGTGTAGCAACCACATTTAAAGTCGCTTTCGTCAGCAAAGCAGCTACCGGCGCTTTCTGATCCAACAAGATGCTGCCAACACCGACATCGACATATTGATTACGCAATATTCCGGAATAGCCGGTGCGGCTGAAACTATTTTCCGCCATTATGGGATCGGTACCGACATCGCTGACCCTGGACATACTCGCAATGACGCGGCGATCCGGATCGTCGCGAACGATATTTGCATGGCAACCAGCGCAATACTCGTTGAACAAAGACAGACCACGCGATGCGCGTTCCTTGTCAATGGCGCCTAGCACATCTTCCGGCCATTTCGGCGATTGCAATTTTTGTAGATGAAATTCGATTTCGCGCAGATTATGCACATTTACCGATGAATCAAAGCTGATTTTGGTGCGAGTATTTTGTCCGCCGATCAACGTGGAAATGGTCGGCCCTTTCTCCTCATTCCAATCCAGCGTGCCAAATACGCCAATGACTTCACCAGTATTGCGTCCGACCGGTCCCAACCCGGCATTGGCAGCCAAGCCATTCCATTGCACATAATCGTGTTGCGGAATATCCCATAAGAAAGGATAGCTGACAGGTGCATCCGCAGGATTGTATATTGCTTTACGCAAACGCCCCAATTGCCACTTGGTTAAATTCTGCGTCAAGCGCTCCACCACCCGGTCGCGTTGATCGCCGGTCGGAATTTTTTCCATATCCGCCAGGACTTTGTCAAGTTCTTCGTCGGACATACCGTCGTCACGCATAATATGACGGTCGCGCAGCAAATTTCTTAGCTCTCTTTCGTTGATGAGATGTTCGAGCACGCGGTTATAAATGCGCCCAAACGCATCCAGCCGGGCATAACCGTACGGTGTTGGACTGCGGTTAATGATCGTGTAGCTGGTAAGGCGCTGCTCATATTTTGCCAAGTCGCCGAGCACTTCCGTTTCCGATTTGTAATTACCGCGCGCCAGCACATTCTTGACAAACCGGCCCTTAGCTTCTTCATCCTCGCGCACATGTTTCAGCGCTGCCGAAAGCCCTTTCATGATCTCTTCCATATCCGCACTGGCCGGGCCACCATCGATACGAATACCGATGCCGTTATAATTCACCTGCCCGGTATGGCACGCGGCGCAAGTCAGGCCGACGTATTCCCTGCCTTTGTATTCATCCTTAACCCAGCCGACCGGCAATGCATCCGGATTGGTGGAAGTTGCCTTTTGCGGCAAATAGCGATAGAAGTTCATGTTCTCGTTGGAACGGAAAAGCTCGGTACTTCCCGCCTTTTCCAGCACCATAAAGAAATCGTAGGGCATCAGATCGGATCCCTGCGTAGTGGTATAAAACCACAAACTATCGGAAACATTCCAGCCTTGATCGAGATATTTGACCGTTTCGTAACTATCGCCGAACGGATCTTCCTTAACGGTTGCCGCGCCGCGATCGGTATCGGTTCCCGGAATTAATGTGCAGGCGGATAAAATCGCAATGAATAAACCCGATGCTGCAATAAAAAAAGACAGCCGCTTTCTCGATAATACAAAAATTTTTTTCACGACAATTCCCCTTTCGCTTGAATTTGTTGAATCAGTCTTGATAAGGATGAAATGCAGGCAATGGAATCGAATCAGCCAATCGCTCTGTAATCAGCGCTTACTCCTTACGTTACTTGACTTTGGATCATCCTATCCGAGGTCCGTGCTTAACGCTCAATCTTGGCGGATTGTATTGTTATTATGTGCAGCCTCCGATTATATTCACAATCGATTGCCGTTGATAGCAAGATTCTCACATCCCCAAACATATTTCAGATGAGCGAGAACACTGCCAGAAGCTCATTAATGGCTAACAAGCCAACTCAATTTGTCATACACTCGCAGCAAAATGAAATTTTGAACAAAACAGATCCCTAAAATTACAAGGTGTTATCATGAAAAAATCTTTTGTCACCGTGCTCTTAGTCATCATTGTTTCCGTACTGACTGCCTGCACCACAACATCCGTTTCTTCAGTCAACGACAGGCGGGTGCATGTCACCATCCTGCACTTTAACGATATTTACGAAATCACTCCGGTCAGCGGCGGCAAGGAAGGCGGAATCGCGCGCGTCGCCACGTTACGTAAGCAACTGCTGGCGCGCAACCCCAATACCATCACCACCTTGGGTGGTGATCTGTTCAGCCCGTCCGCGATCGGCACCGCCCAGTTTGAAGGCGATCGGCTCGCCGGGCGGCAAATGGTCGATGTGCTGAATCACTTTCAACTGGACTACGCCACGTTCGGTAATCACGAATTCGATGTCAAAGAAAATCAATTCAATCAGCGCATGAAAGAAGCGAAATTCACCTGGGTGTCGAGCAACGTGTTTACCGCTGATGGCCAGCCTTATGCCGGTGTCAAACAAAATGTAGTGATTCCGGTCACGGATCAGAAAAGCGGTAAGACATTCAGAATCGGTATGTTCGGCTTAACGCTGGCGGCCAATAATCCGGGCTATGTGCGGTATTCCGATCCTATCGCGGCCAGCGTTAAGCAAATCAAGCAACTCAACGGCCAAGCCGATTTTATCATCGCCTTGACACATCAAGCCATCGACGATGACATCGAATTACTGCAAAAATTTCCGCAAATCGGCCTGCTGCTCGGCGGCCATGAACATGTCAATTATCAAAACTGGCGCGGCAATTTCACTCCGTTATTGAAAGGCGATGCCAATGTGCGTTCGGTATACGTGGTCGATCTTTATTTCGATCCGCAAACCGGCAAAACCGAAGTCAAACCTACATTTGTCCCGATCAATGACAGTCTGACTGAAGATCCTGCCGTCAAAACCGTGGTCGACAAATGGATGAACATCGCTTTCGACGCCTTCCGGCAGCAAGGATTCGAACCCGAAGCCGTGGTCACGACCACCACAGAAACATTGGATGGACTCGAATCAAACGTGCGCACCCGCAAAACCAACCTCACCGAGCTGATCGCAAAAAGTCTGCTACGCCCCTACCCCGAAGCCGAGCTCTCGCTCTACAACAGCGGCTCGATCCGCATCGACGATGTACTGCCTGCGGGTCAAATCACCGTCTACGACGTCATCCGGGTGCTGCCGTTCGGCGGCAAAGTGCAATTAGCGGCAATCAAAGGCAGCTTGTTGTTAAAAGTGCTGAATCAAGGAGCGGCAAACAATGGTGCGGGTGGCTTTCTACAATCCGCCAACACGCAACAGGTCAGCGGTACTTGGCAAGTCAACGGTACTCCGATCGATCCGAAAAAAACCTACCAACTGGCGATCAACGACTTCCTCGCTTCCGGCAAAGAACATGGCTTGGATTACCTGAAACCCGGCAATCAGGATTTCGTCATCGTCAATTCGGGTGAAAACACCGACATTCGCCAAACAGTCATCGATCAGTTGAAGAATAATTGAAAAGTTTGAGAATATCGGTAATTGAAATATTTCTCACGGCGAATTGTGTGCTCTAAAATCAAACACAACAGCGGCTTCCTAAACAACTCTGATTGAAAACATTGCATAAACTTTCCCGGATTGATTAGATAATGGATCTATCCGGCGACGGTTTATCCGGAAGCAGCGGATCGCTTCGCACAGCACGTCAACCTTGAGTTACTTCGACTAAACACCAGGAACAACAATAATGAATTACTACATTAAAACGATCGGTGCAGTACTCGGAATAGTTTTATCGGCGAACATTGCGGTTGATCAAACTTTTGCCAACAGCTTACCGGATTTATACAAACGCAGCGGATTGGCAATCGGCGGCTGGATCAACGGCGGGGCAACCTACAATGCAAATAATCCATCGGATGGTTTCAACGGCGCAGTTACCTTCGCCGATCGCGCCAACCGGTTCCAATTGAATCAGCTCAATCTCTTCATTGAACGAAGCGTCGAAACGGATACTTCAAATTGGAGCTTTGGCGGGCGCTTCGATTTCATGTTCGGTACCGATGCCATTTACACCCAGGCTTTTGGTATTTCCGCGTTCGACGAAAATACTGGTGAACCGTCAGAACGGGGCAATTGGGATCTGAATCTCTGCTGCAAGTCGACGCGCACCTATGGCATCGCATTGCCGCAGGCCTATCTAGAAGCGCATGTACCGGTTGGTAATGGCTTGAATGTTAAGGCAGGACATTTTTATACGCCGCTGGGTTATGAAAGCGTTCCTGCACCCGACAATTTTTTTTACACTCGCGCTTACATCCTGAACAGCGGAGAGCCGTTCACACATACCGGTTTTTTGGGCACTTACAACATTGATAAAAACTGGACTATCCAGGGCGCAGCGACGACCGGCAGTGCCACCGGCGGATGGGACGGCGGCTTTGACAAACAGCTCGACAATTGGGGTGGGCTGGCCAATCTGCTGTGGAGCAGTGACGACAAGAGAACCAGTATTTCACTGGGCGGCACCTATGGCCAAACGGCGGTAAACCAGCCTTGGATGATGTACAGCGTGGTGCTGCAACATTGGCTCACACCGAAGATGCACACCGTATTGCAGCATAGCCACGGCTGGGCGGCCGATATCAACCTGCCCGATGGAGTCCGCAATGCTGCCTGGTATAGCATCAATACCCACTTGACTTACGATTTGATGAAAAACCTGTCGATCGGTATTCGCGCCGAACGGTTTCACGATCGCAATGGCTGGCGGGTATTCTCCCCTTATCGTATCCTGTCGGCAATGAATAATAAGGGCATCAGCTATGCCGGCACTATTCCTTTCGTCAGCGCGCCTGCGGATTATTACGCCGTTACCCTGGGCATGAACTGGAAACCGGCGATGCGCTGGAAAAAAGGCTGGAAACCAGTGCGCAATCTCAATATCCGCAAGAATATCCGCTACGACCGGGCGGACGGTATCGATATGGCTTTCCATCCATTCGATGGCAAAAAGGATCAACTTTTATTCTCGCTGGATGCCATGATTCCTTTTTAAAAATAGACCACAATTAGCGATTGCTAGAAGAACATCATCAGGTTGGGAGGCGCGGCCGTTTATCAGGATTCCTTTCAAAACGCCCTAACCGGAATTGATCGGGTAGAATACCGGCATTACGTTTTCACAACAGGCCAAAAGATGTTACGTAAAATCTTCATCGCCAACCGTGGCGAAATTGCGGTGCGCATCATTCGCGCGTGCGCCGAGATGGGCATCCGCTCGGTAGCGGTTTATTCGGAAGCGGATCGTTTCGCATTGCATGTCAAGAAGGCCGATGAGTCGTATTGCATCGGCAGCGAGCCGATGGCTTGTTATCTGAATATTCATGCGCTGGTCGATCTGGCGCTGGCGACCGGTTGCGATGCGATACATCCGGGTTATGGATTTTTGTCCGAGAATGCGCAATTTGCGCGCGCCTGCAAGGAACGCGGTTTGATTTTCATCGGCCCGGAACCGGAAGTGATCCATCGCATGGGCGACAAAACCGAAGCGCGCAATGCGATGATTGCTGCCGGGATTCCGGTCACGCCGGGTTCGAATGGTAATTTGCATTCGGTCGATGAGGCGTTGCAAGTTGCTGAAAAAATAGGCTATCCGGTGATGCTGAAAGCGACCTCCGGCGGTGGCGGGCGCGGCATCCGCCGTTGCGACAGCGCAGAAGAGCTTCAGCGCAATTACACCCGGGTCATTTCCGAAGCAACCAAGGCTTTCGGCAGCGCCGACGTATTTCTGGAGAAGTGCATCGTCAATCCGCGCCATATCGAAGTGCAAGTGCTGGCCGATCATCACGGCAACGTCATTCACCTGTACGAGCGCGACTGCTCGATTCAACGCCGCAATCAAAAACTAATCGAAATCGCGCCGTCGCCGCAACTTGACGAAGCACAGCGCCAGTACATCGGTGGCTTGGCAGTCATCGCGGCCAAATCGGTCGGCTACACCAATGCTGGAACGGTTGAGTTTCTGCTGGACGATAGCGGACGTTTTTATTTCATGGAAATGAACACGCGCGTGCAGGTCGAGCATACCATCACCGAAACCATCACCGGTGTCGACATCGTCGAGGAACAAATCCGCGTTGCCGCCGGTTTGCCACTGCGTTTCCGGCAAGATGAGATCGTGCGGCGTGGTTTTGCCATTCAGTTCCGGGTCAATGCCGAAGACCCGAAAAACAATTTCCTGCCGAGTTTCGGCCGTATTTCGCGTTACTATGCCCCCGGCGGCCCCGGCGTGCGCACCGATACGGCGATTTATACCGGTTACGAAATCCCGCCTTTTTACGACTCGATGGTCGCCAAAGTCATCGTCAGCGCGCTGACCTGGGAAGATGCGATCAAGCGCGGCGAGCGCACGTTGCGCGATATGGGATTGTTTGGCATCAAAACGACGATTCCGTACTATTTAAGAATCCTGAAGCACCCGCAATTCCGCAGCGGCAAATTCAACACCGGCTTTGTCGAGCAAAACCCGAATCTGATCCAATATTCCGATAAACCCCGGCCGGAAGTGCTGGCGAGCGTGATCGCCGCCGTGGTCGCTTCGCACACCGGTCTGTAAATACGGCATCCATTGGCTAACCAAGGAAAATTCATGCAAAAAGTTCATATCACCGACGTCATTTTGCGCGATGCGCACCAATCCCTGATCGCCACCCGGATGCGCACCGAAGACATGCTACCGGCTTGCCCAATGCTCGACAGCATCGGCTACTGGTCGCTGGAATGCTGGGGCGGCGCCACTTTCGATGCTTGTTTGCGCTTTTTGAAGGAAGATCCGTGGGAACGCCTGAGCAAACTGAAAGCCGCGTTGCCGAACACGCCGCTGCAAATGTTGCTGCGCGGGCAAAATTTGCTCGGTTACCGCCATTATTCCGACGATGTCGTGCGTGCTTTCGTCAAACGCGCCGCGGCCAACGGCATGGATGTGTTCCGCATTTTCGACGCGCTCAACGACGTGCGCAATCTTAGAACCGCCATCGAAGCAACCAAGGAAGCCGGTAAGCATGCGCAAGGCACGATCTGCTACACCACCAGCCCGGTGCACGATACCGCCAGTTTTATCACGCTAGCCAAAGATCTGGCTACTCTGGGTTGCGATTCGATTGCGATCAAAGACATGGCAGGATTACTAACACCGTATGCTACTGGCGAGCTGGTCAAGGCATTGAAAGACACTGTCGACGTACCAATTCATCTGCATTCGCACGCCACTTCCGGCTTGGCCGAAATGTGCCAGCTGAAAGCGATCGAAGCCGGTTGCCGCTATATCGACACCGCGTTGTCGTCGTGGTCGGGCGGCACCAGCCATCCGCCGACCGAGAGTTTGGTCATGGCGTTGCAAGGCACAAAACACGACACCGGGCTGGATTTACAGAAATTGCAGGAAGTGAACGATTATTTCGCGCAAGTGCGCAAGAAATACCATCGCTTTGAGAGCGAATTCACCGGCGTCGATACGCGTGTGCACGTGTTTCAAGTACCCGGCGGCATGATTTCGAATCTGGCCAATCAATTACAGGAACGCAACGCCCTGGATCGCATCAACGAAGTCTATGCGGAAATCCCACGCGTGCGCAAAGACCTGGGCTATCCACCGCTGGTCACACCGACGTCGCAAATTGTCGGCACTCAGGCGGTGTTGAACGTGCTGACCGGCAAGCGTTACGAAACCATCACCAACGAAGTGAAACGCTATTTACAAGGCGGCTATGGCAAAGCCCCGGCGCCGATCGACACTGTCCTGCAAAAACGCGCCATCGGCAAGGAAGACATCATCGACTGCCGCCCCGCCGATTTGTTGAAACCTGAATTCGAACACCTGCGTCAGGAAATCGGCCATCTGGCGTTGAACGACGAAGACGTGTTGAGTTACGCCATGTTCCCGGAAATCGGCAAGCAGTTTCTGGAATTGCGCTCCACCGGCCATTTGGTGCCGGAACCACTCGAAATCGCAACGACCGGCAGCAACGGCGTGCAAAAAGCGCCGACCGAATTCAATGTCGCGCTGCACGGCGAGTCGTACCACGTCAAAGTCACCGGAACCAGCCCGAAAAATCAATCGTTGCGGCACTTCTATTTCATGGTCGACGGCATGCCGGAAGAAATCGTCGTCGAAACGCTTGATGAAATCGTGCTCGATGGCGGCACTCAGGGCGCCGTCAAAAGCGCCATCGCCAGCAAACGCCGCCGCCCTGCCGCCGAGGGTGACGTGGTCGTCAGCATGCCGTGCAACATCCTCGACGTACTGGTCAAGGAAGATCAGAAAGTCAGCGCCGGACAACCGGTCCTGATCACCGAAGCGATGAAAATGGAAACCGAAATCACCGCCCCGATCAGCGGCATCGTCAAAGCCGTGCATGTCGTCAAAGGCGAGTCGGTGAATCCGAACGAGGTGTTGATTGAGATTGGATGAAGATTCACATTGATCGCGATCAATACCCGAGTAAAAACCTACTACATTGATTAGCTCTAATAGTTCAAGACAGGACAAATATACTAAAAAATCAGGAGCCTCCTCAATTGTGTTTATGCAATCCGGCAAATACCATCACAGTTGAAAGTTTTAGGCTGTTGGACGATATTTGTTAATAATTAATCGCTTTTACCATTCATTTAACATCACTGTCTGGCCTAGCAGCATAGATTCATTCTATTAACCTTATAATTAATCTGGAGATTGTATGAAAAGACTGAAATCGGCCATTATCGCGGCAACAACAACCATCGTGTTCGCCGCGCCTGCCAGTGCTGCTGTAACCATTTTTGACGACAATTTCGACAGTTACTCACCATGGACACTCAATTGGGTGCCGCCTGTTGCAAGCGGATGGACAGTTACTAACGGCACTGTCGATTTAATCGGAGTCGGCTCTTCCTTTGATTTTCTGCCTGGAAACGGAAAATATATCGATTTGGACGGCAGCACAAACGATAGCGGTGTCTTTGCCAATAGCGTCAATTTGACCGGTGGCGTTACCTATACACTATCCTTTGACTTGGCCGGCAGCCACCGCGGTTCGACTGAAACAACCAATGTCAATTTCGGTACTGCCACTGCATCCTTCACATTGAATAGCCTCGATCCGTTGACAAAATACAGCTTGAATTTCACACCGGTTACTTCGGGCGCTTATAGCTTCAGCTATGAAAATCTGGGCGGAGATAATGTTGGATTACTGCTCGATAACGTATCGGTATCCGCCGTTCCGGAACCGGAAACCTACACCATGCTGCTCGCCGGTTTAGGAATGTTGGGCTTTATGCTGCGCAGCAGAAAAACAGACGCTTAATTCAATTCCGGTAACACAGCCGGGAAATTCCCCTCAATATGCGGAATTTCCCGGAGTCATCCTAAGATTTAAATTTAAAGCTTCAATCCATCTACACCATCTCATCCAACAGGCACTGCCTGAGAATCTCTTTGTGCGTCTGACCATTCGGCAATTCCGGAATGCTGCCAGCACTGGAGGGTTTACTGAACAATAGTCCTTTACGATTTCACAGCCCAAGCATTTGAGAATATTGAGTTGCGTAGGGGTTTTCTGGCCGATCAGTATGTCGTCACAACGAAATACCAGTCGATTTTCTGGTAATCGGCTTGCAAGTGACTCAGCGAGACAAACGAGGAATAGCTGGTTCCGGAATCGCCGATCGACGGAAACACAAATCCTTTATCCGCTTTTCACTTAAAATCAAGTTGATAAGTTTTTCCGGTTTGCTTTGTTTTTCTTAGAATGCTTCTTGGAATCCTTATCTGCATCTTTTGTACGAGTATTCTTGCCGCTGACGATCAATTTTTCCTTGCCTAATTTCTGTATGAATTTCGTTTTATCAAGCGGCGAAACAATGATGGCTTTGTCTTCTCCGTAGACGATTTCCAAGCGATCAAACGACAAAGCCGGGCTTGCCGACACACTCTGCGTTTCTTGCAAGGATACGATCGATTGAATGGGAATATCCCAGGAAAATGGACCGCTGACGATCTTGAGATCATCGCCAGTCACGATGTACCGAGTTGAAGCATACAGCCAGACCGGAAAACCGGCACCCAGAACCAATATGATCGCTGCAAACACATAATTGGCAGTTCCACCGACCATCAATGCGACGGATGCGCCCATCAGACAGGCCGAAACGGAAAACAGTAAACAAACCAGTACCCAGTTATCGATTTTAGATTTGAAGACATGCATGATTTAATCTTTGTGAAATTGAACAAAAGAAACCGTGCTCATTTTACCCATTCTTGCTCTCCGTTATGCCGGCTTTAAAAATCAAACTCGGAAATTTTGCCTTACATGTGTTTTAAAGACAAAACTAGAACCCATGTCACTTCACCAAATCAGTCATCCAATGCACCGGTGAACTTGAATACAAGGCAATTTCGCTATGAGAAAACCGCGTGCATACAAAAATAAACCGTTTTCACGTATAATTCTGCCTTCAATAGCTGGGGCACTTTAAGAAAGTTCCGAAAAACTACTCGGAGCTTTTTTGACGATGATTTCCAGTCCTTTTTTTCCAGATCTTGTCAGTTTCCAAGGAGTTTTTGTGTCACAACGACCGCACGCCATCCTCGCACTTGCCGATGGGACAATTTTTCGTGGCGTGTCTATTGGTGTTGAAGGGATCAATACCGGCGAAGTAGCCTTCAATACGGCAATGACCGGTTATCAAGAAATATTGACCGATCCTTCTTATTGCCGTCAAATCGTCACGTTGACTTACCCGCATATCGGCAACACCGGCATCAATCCGGAAGATTATGAATCCGGCAACAACGAGAAAGTATATGCAGCCGGTCTAGTGATCCGCGATCTGCCGCTCATGGCAAGCAGTTTTCGTAAAACGCGCACATTACCCGAGTTTCTCCAAGAACAGAACGTCGTCGCCATTGCCGAAATCGATACACGCAAACTGACGCGGATTTTGCGCGAAAAAGGCGCGCAAGCCGGTTGCATCATGGCAGGTGATGTGGATGAAGAACAGGCGTTAAAGACTGCCCGGGCATTCCCCGGGTTAGCCGGAATGGATCTCGCGAAAGTGGTGAGTTGCCATCAATCGTATACGTGGACGGAAGGTGAATGGTCGTTGGAATCGGGTTTCCAGATTCCGGAAAATCCGAAATTTCACGTTGCCGCTTTTGATTTCGGTATCAAACGCACGATTTTGCGCAAACTGGCGCAGCGCGGCTGCAAGGTCACGGTATTTCCAGCACAGACCCCGGCTACTGAGATTCTAAAAATACAACCTGATGGTATTTTTCTATCCAATGGCCCCGGTGATCCGGAGCCTTGTGATTACGCCATTTCCGCTACACAAACTTTGCTCGCGAAGAATATCCCGCTCTTCGGTATTTGCCTGGGCCATCAGTTACTCGGCTTAGCCAGCGGTGCGCGCACCATCAAAATGAAATTCGGCCACCATGGCGCCAACCATCCGGTACAGGACGTGGCCAGCGGCAAAGTGATCATCACCAGCCAGAATCACGGTTTCGCCGTCGACGCCAGCACCTTGCCCTCAACTGCAAAGATCACGCATGTATCGCTGTTCGACGGCAGCTTGCAAGGATTTGAATTAACCGACAAACCTGCCTTCTGTTTTCAAGGTCATCCGGAAGCCAGTCCAGGACCGCATGAAGCGGATTATTTGTTCGACAAGTTCATCGCCATGATGCAGCGCCATAAAAACCGGCACGCCCAATAATTACGCCCTATTTATCCGTTAGAAAGTATGCCTAAACGTACCGACATTCAATCCATTCTCATCATCGGTGCTGGCCCGATTATCATCGGCCAGGCTTGCGAATTCGACTATTCCGGCGTGCAAGCCTGCAAAGCCTTGCGCGAAGAAGGTTACCGTATCATTCTGGTGAATTCCAATCCCGCCACCATCATGACCGATCCGGAAATGGCCGATGCCACATATATCGAGCCGATCACCTGGACCATGATCGAGAAAATTATCGAAATCGAAAGGCCACAAGCATTGCTGCCCACGATGGGTGGACAAACGGCGCTGAACTGCGCACTCGACTTGGTCAAGCATGGCGTGCTGGAAAAATACGGCGTCGAACTTATCGGTGCTTCGCGCGAAGCCATCGACATGGCCGAAGATCGGGAAAAATTCAAGCAGGCGATGACTCGTATCGGCCTGGGTTCCGCGCGTTCGGCGGTGGCGCATAGTATGGAAGAAGCATTGCAGGTTCAAGCGATGCTGGGTTATCCCGTCATTATCCGCCCTTCGTTCACGATGGGTGGTAGCGGCGGCGGCATTGCCTACAATCGCGAAGAATTTCTCGATATTTGCGAACGCGGATTAAAAACGTCCCCGACCAAGGAATTACTGATCGAAGAATCGGTGATCGGCTGGAAAGAGTTTGAAATGGAAGTGGTTCGGGATAAAAACGACAACTGCATCATTGTCTGCTCGATCGAGAATCTCGATCCGATGGGTGTGCACACTGGCGATTCGATCACTGTCGCGCCGGCGCAAACGCTGACGGACAAAGAATATCAACTGATGCGTAACGCATCGATCGCAGTGTTGCGGGAAATCGGCGTGGAGACCGGTGGCTCCAATGTGCAGTTTGCGATCAATCCTGACAACGGCCGCATGCTGGTGATCGAGATGAATCCGCGCGTATCACGCTCATCCGCTTTGGCGTCAAAAGCAACCGGATTTCCCATTGCAAAAATTGCCGCCAAACTCGCCGTCGGCTATACCTTGAACGAACTGGGCAACGACATTACCGGCGGTATCACGCCAGCATCATTTGAGCCGACGATCGACTACGTGGTTACCAAAGTGCCGCGCTTTGCCTTTGAAAAATTCCCGCAAACCAACGACCGCCTGACCACTCAGATGAAATCGGTCGGTGAAGTCATGGCGATCGGCCGCACCTTTCAGGAATCGCTGCAAAAAGCTTTACGCGGTCTGGAAACCGGCGTTGACGGCTTGGACGAAAAAACCGATAACCTGGAAGCCATTCACACCGAGTTGGCCAATCCCGGACCAGACCGGATCTGGTACATTGCCGATGCCTTTCGCAATCATCTGTCGCTGGAAGAAGTGCATCAGTTAACGCATATCGATCCCTGGTTCCTGGCGCAAATCGAAGATTTGATCAAACAGGAGCAAGCGCTGACCGGCGTGGCACTGGAAACGCTGGATCGCCCGGCGCTGCGTAAACTGAAACGCAGCGGTTTTTCCGACCGGCGTCTGGCCAAACTGCTGAATACCACGCAAACCGCAATCCGTTCGCACCGGCATCAGCTCAATCTGCGACCGGTCTACAAACGTGTCGACACCTGTGCGGCCGAATTCGCGACCAGCACCGCATATATGTATTCGACGTACGAAGACGAGTGCGAATCCAATCCGTCCGGTAAAAAGAAAATCATGGTGCTGGGCGGCGGGCCTAACCGCATCGGGCAAGGTATCGAATTCGATTATTGCTGTGTGCATGCAGCATTGGCGCTACGGGAAGACGGTTTTGAAACCATCATGGTGAACTGCAATCCGGAAACAGTCTCGACCGACTACGACACCTCCGATCGGTTGTATTTCGAACCGCTGACGCTGGAAGACGTGCTGGAAATCGTCGCGGTGGAAAAACCCGATGGCGTGATCGTGCAGTACGGCGGACAAACACCGCTCAAGCTTGCACGCGACCTG
>CAYQZF010000025.1:0-20080 GCA_964421895.1 uncultured Nitrosomonas sp.
ACCGACTGATTTTGAATCTTGCATGTATAGAAATTAGAAGAATCCGGATGAAATAGCTCAATATCGGCTTTATTATATCGCCAAAAAAACCGCACACACTAGATAGATAGTGTCTCACGAAACCTTTAACCAAAGTGCGATGCAACGAATTTGGTCAACAGCAAGGAAGGAAAAGAGGTTCTTGGCGTAGCGGGTAGCAATGCCGCCACTGTTGAGCGCAAGAAATGCGTTCTCGACAAGGTGGCGTTGCTGGTACAAGTGTTTGTTATATTCGCATCGTGCCTTACTATTTTTTCGTAGCAGGGTCACCGCTCGTATGCCCCGAGATTTCGCTTGCTCAACGATGGTATCGCTATCGTAGTCCTTGCCGGCGATCAGGTGCTGTACCGGGATGCTGGCAATGAGTCCATGAGCTTGGGTGCAATCCGCCCGGGTAGCTTCAGTAGCAATGATTCCGACCGGCATACCATGCGCATCCTCAATCAGATGTATCTTGGTGTTGAGCCTCTCTTTGCGCGGCTCATGACAAAATCTGCGGTGCGTGTTTTCCAGCACAAGTAATAAAGCGCAATATACTATACTAGCCCAAACTAACTGGGTGGATAAGAATAGCATTCTTGCACTTTTATCCATCCCAAATAAATTATAAATTTCTGTTTATTTATATGGATAAGGTCATGAAAGATTTATTAAAATATATTTTAATTTTATTGTTATTTCTGAGCATGGGTGTGGCCAAATCGGAGAGTACTGGCAGCCAAGGTGGCTATCCCGTTTACAACTATCAAAATGGCACCTTGACTATCCCGCGTGTTGATATACCGGATCAGGTCGGTAGATATCAAGACGTCGTGTTTCAATTTGATCAGCAACTTAATGCATGGGTCTTACAAGATTTGAATTCGAGAGACAGAACTGCAATGCCTGAAATGGTTCTTGTTACTGGTCCATCTGTATTTATACCAGATTCCAGGTCTATGACAATTACGGTTGAGTTTACAGTTACAGGAAGAATCACATGTGGCCGGTTAGGACAGATCAATCAGCGCAGAACAGGCAATCTATTTGAAATCCAGATTACCCAGGAACCCCTAGCACCTAATGAAGTATGCGATCAGATAGCACGCACATTCGTACGAACCATTTACTTGGATGTTAATGGTCTGAAGGCAGGTGAATATCGATTAAATGTCATTGGCAGAGAAATAACAGACTCATTTACCATACCTTTTGATACGATCCCACAGGGCGACTGCGGTGGCAATCCGGAAGAGGATGACCTAACAACCGGCTGTGGTTTTCTATAAAACTATTTTCTCTTTTACTGGAGTATATATTGGTAAATTGGAACCTTATTCTGGATCAGTTTAAGTGGGTTCTGATAGGTGTTGCAGCTCACAACAGTTAATACGCTACCTTAAACGCCGTTCACTAAAACTGAGTTGACCTATGACAGAGAGCACACAGCAGCACGATCTATCAGATTCGGTATGGGCAATGGGGTGGCATCGTCAAAGACTGGAGACGATCAAGGAATGAGCCGCGCAAAGGGGGGGCTCAACACCAAGATACATCTGATTGAGGATGCGCATGGTATGCCGACCGGAATCATTGATTGCCGACATCCCGGCACAGTACCTGATTGCCGACAAGGGTTACGACAGCGATGCCATTGTTGAGCAAGCGAGATCTCAGCGCATGCAGGTGGTGATCCCGCCACGAAAAAATAGGAAGGGACAGCGCGAATATGACAAACACCTGTACCGGCAACACCACCTCGTCGAGAACGCATTTCTTGCACTCTCGACGAGATGCTGGTGCGCATCCGCGATATTCGCGCCTCGGAAAAACGCTTCTATCAGAAAGTGCGCGATCTGTTCGCGTTGGCGGCCGATTACGACAAATCCGATCAGGCTACCCAGCAATTTTTTGCCACGGTGCAAAACCTGCTGCTGTATGCGGGGTGACACAAAGAACCGCCGCCGAGATCATCTTTGCTCGCGCCAACGACAAAATCTGCGAAAAGAGAAAATAGCTTTATAGAAAACCACAGATGATTGTTGGATCATCCTCTTCCGGACTACCACCGCAGTCACTCGGCGGGGTCGTATCAAAAGGTATGGTAAATGAGTGTGTTATTTCTCTGCCAATGACATTTAATCGATATTCACCTGCCTTCAGACCATTAACATCCAAGTAAATGGTTCGTACGAATGTGCGTGCTATCTGATCGCATACTTCATTAGGTGCTAGGGGTTCCTGGGTAATCTGGATTTCAAATAGATTGCCTGTTCTGCGCTGATTGATCTGTCCTAACCGGCCACATGTGATTCTTCCTGTAACTGTAAACTCAACCGTAATTGTCATAGACCTGGAATCTGGTATAAATACAGATGGACCAGTAACAAGAACCATTTCAGGCATTGCAGTTCTGTCTCTCGAATTCAAATCTTGTAAGACCCATGCATTAAGTTGCTGATCAAATTGAAACACGACGTCTTGATATCTACCGACCTGATCCGGTATATCAACACGCGGGATAGTCAAGGTGCCATTTTGATAGTTGTAAACGGGATAGCCACCTTGGCTGCCAGTACTCTCCGATTTGGCCATACCCATGCTCAGAAATAACAATAAAATTAAAACATATTTTAATAAATCTTTCATGACCTTATCCGTATAAATAAACAGAAATTTATAATTTATTTGGGATGGATAAAAATGCAAGAATGCTATTCTTATCCACCCAGTTTTGGGTGATTACGACTAAATAAAGCGCCTTACCATCTTTGCGGAATAAATCGAGATGGTGCGCCCCCACTCAATGGTGCGCCACTTTGGTCAGTGACAGTACCAGTGATACCTGTATTTTTCAGACTGGTATAGGCTGGCGCCGCTGTTGTCAGATTGTCGCAGAACGGTGCTGCAGATTGACAAGCCAGTGCAAAAATACCGGATAAAATTGCCGTTGAGAGTGATGTTCCGTTGGTTGTAACAGGATTTCCATTCTTGTCGAGTGCGGGAATATCTATTCCCGGTGCAAAAGTAGAAACATTCGTTCCTGTACGCGAATCATTAGGCCTTTCATCTTTTCCCTGAGAAAGAACTAAAATTTTTGTAGTGCCGCCAACCACAAATGCCTCCGGGATATGGGTTGGAGAGAAGTTGGCAGTGTTGCATCCGTCATTGCCTGCAGCAACGACGACGATAATGCCGTTATTGTGGGCACCTTTAACTGCATTATCTAATGATGTGTTATATACAGGGCCACATTCGCCCGGTTGAATACCATTACTCAGATTCACAATCGTTCCAGCCGGTGTGTTAAAAGCGATCCAGTTTAACGCAGTAACAATATGACTGAGTCGTACAGGGTCATTGTTCAAGGGAAAAGTACAGCCAGTAGTTACTTTTGCAATTTTCAAACTGGCGCCCTTAGCAACCCCTTTGGTATTACCCGCAATAACACTGGCAATAGTTGTACCATGCCCATTACAATCGGCACCCCACCATGATGGTGGCCGGGTATCCGCCAGAATAGTTCACATCCCAGATGATTTGAGCACGTCCACCGAATTCCGTGGCTACTTGGGGTATTGTCAAGTCCAAGCCGGAGTCGAGAACATATATCCGTGCGTCCTGCTCCTGTTTTATTGTAAACATAAGTGTTATCGAGCGTTGGTGCAATTTCATCAATCCGATCTAGCGCCCAGCCAGGATTATTTTGGGTGGCTAACAGCGCCATGAGTAAATCTTGCTCAACATATTCAACCCGTTCATCTTTGCGCCACTTTTCGGCTTCTTCGGCATCCATTTTGACGTGTACGGCATTGATTGTATCGAAAATAGCAAGGACTTCCCCTTGTAATCCCATTGTTGCTGCTAAAGTTTCTTTATTTTGTCCGGTGCTGTGTTCGCCGAAAGGAACATTTTCTTGACCGCGTTTTAGCTCATTCGGTTGCTCGATTAAGAGGCTACCGTCAGCATCTTGATTAAAAACGGAGGCTTTCTTTAATCCAATGATGTAGGAGTCTTTAATAAAAAGATCGCCATTCTGAATAGCCTTTTCTGTTTCCTGAGTCAGCGCATCCGCTGCGTTGGCATTAATTGAGAAGCTAATAATATGATAGAAGTTAAATAAAATTAATGCAGCAAATTTGATCTTTTTATACATTTATTTCTGGATCTCTCTAATAATGTTAGCTAACTGAACAGGCTAGTACATAGTATATTGAGCTTTATCATGCCGTACTTGTGGTGGAAAACACGCAGCGCAGATTTTGTCGTTGGTGCGACCGGGGTGTCTGGAAGGCACTGCTCGAACAAGTGCTTGATGACTTCGATTTTGAGTAGCTGATGATTGATGCAAGCCATTGCAAGGTGCATCTGCATCTGCATGCAGCCGGAGCGCGTGGAGGCAATCAAGGAATGAGCTGCGCAAAGGGGGACTCAACACCAAGATACATCTGGCCGGGGATGCGTATGGTATGCCGGCCGGAATCATTGCTACTGAGACCACCCGGGCGGATTGCACCAAGCTCATGGACTCATTGCCAGCATCCCGGTACAGCACCTGATCGCCGGCAAGGACTACGATAGCGATACCATCGTTGAGCAAGCGAAATCTCGGGGCATACGAGCGGTGACCCTGCTACGAAAAAATAGTAAGGCACGATGCGAATATAACAAACACTTGTACCAGCAACGCCACCTTGTCGAGAACGCATTTCTTGCACTCAAGCAGTGGCGCGGCATTGCTACCCGCTACGCCAAGAACCTCTTTTCTTTCCTTGCCGCCGACTCTAGGGTGTGTCGATATTTCGTATCAGTAGACTTAGAAAGCTCTTAAAAATACGGCGGATTTCGTTTGAACCCCGCCATTCTTCATGCCCTGCGGGGCTATGCTACAATCGGCGCGGGTTGTGAATTCTGACAACTCAAAACCCTTCTTTCCATCATCCGAATAAGGAATAGCCATGAAAACCCGGTTCGCTGTTCTGATTGCCGTATCCGCCATCACTCTCGCCGCTTGTAGTTCGCACCCGCTGGAAGCGCCCTCGCCTCCGGCGTATGTCAGTACGGTGCCGGATGATTGGCCGCAAGCGCAAGCGCAAAAATTGCAGAAAAAATCGGACTATCTCCAGTCGCATCAAGTCGCTTACGACTGGTTTGGCAATTTTGCCTTCAGTGAAACCGACGGTATTCCCTATCTCGTATTGAAACTGTTACCGAAGCTGGCGCCGGAACTGTGGGGCAGCGAAGACAACTTTCTCGACGCAGTCGGCCTGTTCATCGACGAGCGGCAAAAAACTTTCCCGGTCGCACGCGGCATCGGTTTCAGCGGTTTATCGCGGGCCGAAGCGCAAGGCGATATCGATTACGCATCGTTCACTTGCGGCGCTTGCCACATCGGCCGGGTGCGGCTGGAAAACGGTCAGATCGATTACCTCGACGGCGGCGTAAACGGCTCGTTCAACATTGTGCAGTTCCGCGTCAAAGCGTATCAAACGCTGCAAAAAGCGTATGCGGGCAAAACCGGCGATGAGCGCTACGAACTGCTGACGCAAAAACTGCTGGACGCATTGGATGCCACACACCGGCAAAACCCGAATTACTTTTACAACAATTTCCAGTCCGCGGTCAGAAAATTCGATGCGACTTACGAAACGGCGCAGATCGCGCTATTCAAGAAAAACGCCGGGCAAGCGGTCAAGCAATTCGCGCAACGCACCGAAGCCGAATACGAAGGCTTTGGCGCTCTGGTCGCGAAAAACTATCCCGGTCTTGAAACCGCGATGATCGCCGGATTTCCCGGCATGGCCGACGCCACCGGTTTGAGCGCGATCAATGGCTATATCGGCTTGCGCAGCAAACCGATACTAAAATGGTTTGCCGGTATCGTCCTGCCGCCGGAGCCGGGCATTACCGATTTCATGTCGGTATGGGAACAGGACAAACGCCGCGCCAGCTGGGATGAAAGCCATAAACGCCTGATCAACGGCGGCGGGCAATGGAACGGCAATATACCGATGCCGATTTATCGCAACCTGGTCGCCATGCTGACGCTGGGCTTGGAACAGACCGACGTGCGCGTCGCCGCGTTTGCCGAAGAATTGCTCGATGGCCTGCCCGCCAGCCCTTATCCGTTCGCGGTCGATGTTGCATTAGCTAAAAAGGGACAGGACTTATTCGCCGAACACTGCGCCGATTGCCATCAGCCGAAAAACGGCAAGGTGTACGACAACCTCGGCACCAGCATGAAACGGGCTTACGTGGTCGGTGCAGTGCTGAACTACGCCGCGCGCAAAGGACTGTACGACAACTGCTCCCCGGATACCACCATCCGGCTGTACAACAAAGACATCAAGCCGTGTGCCGAGTTTGATGGTGTTTCGCTGACCGGTAAAAAAGACTTGTTGATGTCACCCAACAGCGAGCACCACGGCTACAACGCGCGGCCGCTGAGCGGTGTGTGGGCGCAAGCGCCGTATTTGCATAATGGCACAGTACCGACGATCTACCACCTGCTGGTGCCGGACGAACGCCCGGCCAGTTTCGTCAAAAGCCGTCTGGATTACGACCAGAAGCTGCTCGGCTTTTCCTGGAACCCACAGCAGGCAAGCGGTAAGGAAGAAGGCTATGTGTTCCAGACCAACGCGGTTCCCGCGTTGAGCAACAAAGGCCACGACAAGGATATCGTCGAAGGCAAGAAAACTTACCGCCTCAACTGGTCCGGCGACAAGCAAGGCGCTTTCGCCATCATTGAGTATCTAAAAACATTGTAACTGTCAGCAACAGGAGGAATCATCATGCTCAGCCCTTTAATTCAACCCTATTTAATGTTCGGCGGGCGCTGCGAAGAAGCGCTCGAATTCTACCGCAGCGCACTCGGCGCGCAGGTCGATATGCTGCTACGCTTCAGCGAAAGCCCTGACCCCACACCCCCCGGTATGCTGCCACCAGGTTTTGAAAACAAGGTCATGCACGCCAGTTTCCGCATCGGCGATAACGTTCTGATGGCCTCAGATGGGTGTGAAGTGGAAGCGCAATTCAAAGGCTTCTCACTGTCGATCTCGGTCGCCACCGAAGCCGAAGCGGATCGCTATTTTGCCGCACTGTCAGACGGCGGTCAGGTGCAAATGCCGCTGACCAAAACCTTCTGGTCGCCGCGCTTCGGCATGCTCACCGACCGCTTCGGCATAGCCTGGATGATCAACGTCGTCGACGCCGAACACACTGCATGAACGCCCACATTCTGGCTATCGCTGTCACCGTAACGATAGTGATAGCGACCGGCTGCACCACCCAGCAACTCTACTCCACTGGCCAATCGTGGCAGCGTAACCAATGCACCCGGCTGGTGGATCAGCAGGAGCGCGAACGCTGCCTGGCCAATGCAGGTGCTTCTTATGAAACTTATAAGAAACAGTCTGATCAAGAGGATAGGCAAGGAAGGTAAGCAACTCATCGACACACGGATAACGATCCGGCAGTTGAACCTTCCTATTCATAGACGAAACCATCAAGGAGATTCTCATGAATGAAAAGGTATACAAAGGTAATTGTTTTTGTGGCGCGATTGAATTTACCGTGACCGGTGAGCCGGATGCGATGGGTTATTGTCATTGCGAATCCTGCCGGCATTGGTCGGCCGGTCCGGTCAATGCTTTCACGCTATGGCAACCCGCAGCGCTGCAAATTACGCGCGGCGCGGAAAACATCGGCACCTACAACAAAACACCGCAAAGTTCCCGCAAGTGGTGCAAAACCTGTGGCGGCCACATTTTTTCCGAGCACCCCGGCTGGAATCTCATCGATATCTATGCCGCCGTCTTGCAGAATTTTTCGTTCCAACCCGCAATTCACGTGCACTATCAGGAATCCGTGCTGCGCATCGTGGATGGATTGCCCAAGATGAAAGATGTTCCGAAGGAAATGGGCGGCTCGGGTATCAGCATCGCGGAATAAAAGAACCGGCATTCGCGTTGCAGGAAATGACCCCAAACTTTGAAACCATGAGCGAACAGCAGCTATGGGACATCGCCAATCCAATCATGGACAACTTGATGAAGGCATCAATCCAGCGCGATCACACCCGGCACGTGCGCGATTTCACCGAGAGACTGAAAGCCATCGTCACACCGGACTATTTTCAATGCATCTGTCAACAATACCAGACGGAAAAAGGCTACTTCACCACCCGCACCCCCATCGCCCTCTTCCGCCGCCCCGATTCGGTGGCGTTTGTGTGGAAGCAATCGTTCACAAAAGCGCCGGGCGAGTTTGTCGCGGAAATGGTGCTGGTGTATCGGGATGACCGGTACTGAGTGGATCATGTGATGGTGTTTTGAGGGGTTAGCTTGAAGTTGATGTGTGTAATCCGTTTATTTCGGATTTAATAAAGTTTGTTATGATGAAAGCCAAATGGACCAATCACTAAAAATAACAGCAGAATGGTCGAGAATAAGAAGAGCATGCTCATTACTTTATTTAATCAAGCTGAACTTGATAGTTAATGACTACGGCCAGCGAGCAAATCCAAAACGTTAATGAGGCGATCTGTCAGAATATCGAATCACTCGCTGATCAGCGAGCATTGCTTTCCCAGAACGTCCTCCCGCAACTCCGAAACCTAGTCGAGGGTGTTGCGGTCCGTCTTCACACGGGCTCACCCGATGCCGAATTCAACTATGCCGCGATAGAACCCGGGCTCGACTTCGTCAAGAGCAAGGCGAGATTCAACTTCCTCGGCAAGTTCCACAAACTAATTCAGATAAGCGCCTCTCACTACACCCTGGACGGAGACGCTTCCGAACGTTTGATGCTCAAGTACTACGAGTACCTCCATCGCATCCGTAGCTTACTTCAAGACAACTGTGGAGTCTCAGTACTGGCGAACCTCGAGACCTTCCCGGTTGACCTCGATCCGTCGTTACGGGACTACCACGAGAAGATCGCCACCAGAATTGAAGCTGTCCGTTCAGCCCGACTGGATGACCGCCCCAAGCATCGGTACTATATCCACAAAACGCGCCCGTTCTTCGTTGGCGGGCGCATCTACTACGAAGTCACTTTCTACCGCGCCGTCAACAAGGTGAGCAAGTTCGACCGCATCATCGCTTTTACCGATATCGATATGACAGACAAGTACGCGGCCCTGATGACACTCCGGCCGGACTCGATCGAAGTACTCGGACAGATGATGCCGATTACCATTATCCGCTCGTGGGAGGTCTCGATTCGCCCGTGCGAGATCAAAAATTTTGCGCGCCTGCTAGGCATGACCATAGACATTCGGAGAGATTCGGAAGAGTATCGTCACTTGATGCGTTGGCTGACGACGGAGTCGGGTAGTCTGCTCGACCTGATTGATATGCCCGACGAAAAGTACGCAAAGTTAAGCGTGACAGGTGTCTCCAGGCCGTTGATCTTTCCCATGCTGGATAAAGCGCGCCACATCGTGAGGTCCGCCGCTGCGGGTCACAACGTTCTTCGCTATCTCATGCTACGGATGCACAACCAGATTCTCAAGCCGCAGTACCTTCAAAACGGCTGTTACCTTCTCTCCGACATGAAATTTCAATTCGGCTGTATCCCCTTTGACTCCATGCCGTTCTGTACCTCACTGCCGGATCACAATCCACGGTACTGGGACCTCGTCGAAAGCCTCGATGTGACCGGGCGAAACCACGAACTGCTTGCTCGACGAGTGAAGAACAACGTGGAGCGTCAAGGGATCCTCTACACGCCCGTAATCGACCTTGAGGAATTCGGAGACATCAACCGCTTGATCTCTAGTTACAACAACAAACTCTATCACACTCATATGGAGCGTCGGCTCGTACACGACAAAGGGCACGTTTTCATCTGCGGATATGAGAACGAAACTGTCTCCATCGTTAAGAAGCTGCAGGAGTACGCATCGTCCCGGATCGACAGCTACACCCAGGCCGTCGAATACTGGTTAAGTGAAGCTCCTCGCCCCATTGACGACCCAGCGAAGACGGATGCGCTCAAGCAGTTGTTCAGCCAGTCACGCGTTGCCCTGATCTATGGGGCGGCTGGCACTGGCAAGTCGACGATGGTGAACCACATCGCGCACTACTTTAACGACAAGAATAAGCTTTTCCTCGCGCATACAAACCCGGCGATCGACAACCTGAAACGCAAAGTAACTGCAAAGAACTCCGTCTTCCGGACGATCAGCAGCCAGATTAGCAGAAGACTCTCCCTTCAGAAGTACGAACTCCTCGTCATCGACGAATGCAGCACCGTGAGCAACGCCGACTTGATCAAAGTGCTGCAAAAGACCTCCTTCAAGCTGCTCGTGCTCGTTGGTGACGTCTATCGAAAGAATTTCTCCCAGTAGCGGAATAAAGATAATCTTTTGCTGGTTCTCTATCTTGGCGATCAGTTTTGACTTCTGATAAAGATTAGCCGGCTTATAGTATCGAGCCCGGGGCACTATCGAATGAGTCTTCAGAATTATATCTATCGTAAATGCGTTGTAAGCATTAATTAAAAAAGCAAGTTGCTCGGATTTATCCCAATCCGAAAAATCACTTTTTTTAACTTGCGACAGCTGCGACAAGTATGTATTTAACTGACCGCGATGTCCGGAAAAATTGAGGTAATCCACAACACTGGCTTTCCCCTCATTCACCCTATAAACGTGCTGCCGTAATAACTCATCCCAAATGGCATGATCAAACCGCGCCGCTGAAACTGTATTCGAAGTAACCCACAGCAGCAGTACCAGCAATGAATGCTTAACGATAGTCAAGGAATCCTCCTGCGCATAAATCACACTAAGGAAGCTCTGAAAAAGGTATCGAGCGACGGCCAAACAAGGCAAAATCAGGTGAGAAAGCGCAATTTACATTGAGTAAATGAGCATTTTGAACGTGATTTCAATGCAGTGTGGCCGAGCACAGTCGTTTTTCAGGGCTTCCCTAAAACCATTTACAATGAAATGACTGTACCTTATTAAGGCTGAATGAGACAGGGAACTTGATAGTGTGAGTCAAGATCGCACCAATGAGCTGTTTCAATCCATCCCGTCATTTCCGGATGATGACATTTCTCTTTAACAGCGCGTGCGCTACAGCATACGCTCCCATTTTTGGAAGTGACGATGACCATACTTAATGCCACGGAAGCCAGGGTCAAGTTTTACAGTCTGATTGACGAGGCGGCTTCGACTCATCGACCGATCCTGATCAAAGGAAAAAGATCCAATGCGGTACTGTTATCCGAGGAAGACTGGAATGCGATCAATGAGACGCTGTATTTGTTGTCGATTCCGGGTATGCACGAACCGATTATTGAAGGACTCGCTACCGACACCAGCCAATGCAGTAAAGACCTGGATGGGTAATGTAGCCGCACTACCCGGAAATTCATATCCTTATCAAACGAAAGCCATGAACACCACAGACATCAAAAGTTATATGCAACCCATCGGGCAGGAAGCGCGCGCTGACGGCGATACCGGCCTGGATCAGAACCGTCGATGAACAGGATGGCTTCGGGCAAGTGGTGCTTTGATGCGGCGTTCGAGCCGGCAAGAACGCAGGATGTGTTGCTGAAGCATGCGGGGATTGATGAAAATCCGCGATAATTCATATGAACAACAAGCTACAGTGCCGTTCCAAACCGGAAACTTATGTCATATTGCTGGCGGTTTTTGGCTTACTTG
This sequence comes from uncultured Nitrosomonas sp., assembly GCA_964421895.1. Taxonomy (GTDB): domain Bacteria; phylum Pseudomonadota; class Gammaproteobacteria; order Burkholderiales; family Nitrosomonadaceae; genus Nitrosomonas. The sequence goes on from CAYQZF010000025.1 coordinate 11,699, forward strand.
TCTTTACAATGCGGCGCAAAAAACATCGCGAGTGTCACACCAAGTTTATTACACTTTTAAAACAATATCTTAAACTCATGTTTTTTGCTTGAAGCGCGAGAAAAATTAAGTCTGAGAACTTCTGAAAAACTCACTCAGATAAGGTAGCATAGCGGCTTTTCAATCATTGTAAGGAATGGCCATGCCCGTCAATATTCCGCCATTAACGCCCGAACAATTGCTGCCCGTTGCGGGTGTCACGCTCGGCATCGCCGAAGCGGGGATTAAAAAGGCCAACCGCAAGGATTTGCTGGTGATGGTGCTGGCCGAGGGTAGCAAAACCGCCGGGGTGTTTACGCAGAACCGTTTTTGCGCTGCGCCAGTGACTGTGGCGAAGCAGCATTTGGCGCAATCGGTACGCGCGCTGGTGGTCAATACCGGAAACGCCAATGCCGGAACCGGTGAATCAGGAATTCTGCACGCGCAAACCACTTGCGCTGCCTTGGCCAAATCTCTCGGCATTGCGCCGCAGCAAGTGCTGCCGTTTTCCACCGGAGTGATCATGGAGCCCTTGCCGGTGGATAAGATTATCCAGGGAATGCCCGCCGCATTGGCAAACCTTAAAGCGGATTATTGGTTCGATGCCGCGCACGCGATCATGACCACCGATATCGTGCCGAAAGCGGCCTCAAAGCAACTGCAAATCAAAGGTAAGACCATCACGATTACCGGTATTGCCAAAGGCTCGGGTATGATCCGCCCGAATATGGCGACGATGCTGGGATATGTCGCGACCGATGCGGCCATTAGCGATGCGATGCTGCAAAAATTGACGAAGCATGCAGCCGATCATTCGTTCAATCGCATCACGGTGGACGGCGATACATCGACCAACGATGCTTTTATTGTGATGGCGACCGGCAAGGCCGGCAACAAGGAAATCGTTAATCCGCATACCGAAGAGTTTTGCCAGCTGCAGGATGCGATCACTACAGTCGCGGCCGAGTTGGCGAAAATGATTGTGCGCGACGGCGAAGGTGCGACCAAGTTCATTACCGTGCAGGTGGAGGATGGCAAAAGCAAGGACGAATGCGCCAAGGTGGCCTATGCGATTGCACATTCGCCGCTGGTCAAAACCGCTTTCTTCGCTTCCGACCCGAATCTCGGCCGGATTCTTGCGGCCATCGGTTATACCGGGATTGCCGATCTGGACGTGAACGGTATTCAACTGTATCTCGACGATGTGCTGGTGGCGGAAAAAGGCGGCCGGGCGGCCAATTATCAAGAAGCGGACGGGCAGCGCGTGATGAATCAATCCGAAATCACCATCCGCGTGGTGCTGAACCGCGGTGCAGCCGCTACGACGGTGTGGACCTGCGATTTCTCTTACGATTACGTCAAGATCAATGCCAGTTACCGCAGTTGATACAAGGGTGCATGTATCGTGAGCGATTGGGACAAGTTTTATAAACGAGCAGACATGCTGCTCGATCACCTGGAGAAGATGTTGCCGGCCACGCAGCCAGAACCGGATTGGCAAGCGGCTATCGCTTTCCGCTGGCGCAGGCAAGGGCAGCGCGGCTATATTCAACCAGTGACGCAGCCGCACCGCATCACGCTCGACGCATTGTGCGGCATCGACGAGCAGAAACAGCGCATCGACCAGAACACGCAGCAGTTTGTACAGGGATTTTCCGCCAATAACGTGCTGCTGACCGGTGCGCGCGGCACCGGCAAATCGTCGCTGATCAAAGCGCTGTTGAACAAATACGCGCACAACGGCTTGCGCCTGATCGAGGTGGAAAAGCATCATCTGGTCGATCTGCACGACATCGTGGAAAAGATTTATCAGCGCCCGGAGCGGTTTATTCTGTTTTGCGACGATCTGTCGTTTGAAACTGACGAGCCGGGCTACAAAGCGCTCAAAGTAGTGCTGGATGGTTCGATTGCCACGGTATCCGACAACGTGCTGATTTATGCCACATCAAACCGGCGTCATATGGTGCCGGAGTTCATGCGCGACAATCTCCACACAAAACACATTGGCGACGAGGTGCATCCGAGCGAAGCTATCGAGGAAAAAATTTCGCTATCGGAGCGTTTCGGGCTGTGGGTGTCGTTTTATCCGTTCGACCAAGATCAGTATCTGGACATCGTGCGCTATTGGCTGACTTATTTCGGTATCCAGGAGATGTCCGCACTGGCGCGCACCGAAGCATTGCAATGGGCAATCGAGCGCGGCTCGCGCAGCGGGCGGGTGGCATGGCAATTTGCGCGCGATCTGGCCGGGCGGCAACGATCAAGTCATCCGTCATGAATCACATAACTGCTTCAGCCGCTGAATCCGCACCGATAGTAGAAGTCGTCGCGGCGGTGATTGTGCGGCCGGACGGACAATTTCTACTGACACGGCGGCCCGGCGGCAAAATCTATTCCGGTTATTGGGAATTTCCCGGCGGCAAGGTTGAACCCGGCGAATCGCTATTCCATGCGCTGCAGCGGGAATTATGGGAAGAGCTGGGCATTCATGTCATTCATGCCACTCCCTGGATCACGCGCATTTTTACTTACACGCATGCTACGGTGCGGTTGCATTTCTTTCGCGTGGTGGAATGGGAAGGTCAGCCTGCGCCGCGAGAAAAACAAGGATTGTTCTGGCAATCGCCACAGCGGATTGACGTATCCCCGATTTTGCCCGCCAACGGGCCGATTTTACAAGCGCTGTCGCTACCATCGGTTTATGCCATTACTCGCGCCGCTGAAGCCGGCGTCGAAGCTGCTCTTAAACAGATCGAGCAAGCACTGCAAAACGGCCTGCGTTTGCTGCAAATCCGCGAGAAGCACATGACACGTGACCAGTTACGCAATTTCACCAGCCAGGTTTTGTCAGTCGCCCGCCCTTATCAGGCAAAGGTGCTGATCAATGGCGACGCGGCAATGGCGCGGGAAACCGGTGCGGATGGTGTGCATTTGACATCGGCGCAATTGCTCGCGATGTCATCCCGCCCCGCCCCGGCCGAAGGCTTATGCGCGGCATCGTGTCACAATGCCGAGGAGCTTTTCGCGGCGGAACAGCTGGGACTTGATTTTGTGGTACTGGGGCCGGTGCAAACCACGCTCAGCCATCCCGGTTTAACCCCCTTGGGATGGCGCAGATTCGCCATGCTGATTCGCGGCTATTCACTGCCGGTTTATGCCTTGGGCGGGTTGAGCGCGCAAGATTTACCCATCGCCCGGGAAATGGGTGCGCACGGCATTGCGATGATGCGCGGGATTGTATGAATCGCGCAGAACAACCTAATCAATGATTACCGCATCGGCGTACACTGCCACTTGATTACGCCCGCCTGCTTTGGCGGCGTAAAGCGCCTGGTCGGCTCTATCGAGCAGCGTAGAGCAAATAAAATCCGCGTCGTGCTGCTGCGCAGTCATCAGGCTACGCAAACTAGCCATGCCAATCGAGACCGATACCTGAAATTGCTTGTCATGAAAATTAAGTGCCGTATTACAAACAGCCTGACGTAGCCGTTCGGCAATTTCGTGTGCCGCTTGCAGCGTTGTTGAAGGCAATGCGACGACGAATTCTTCTCCGCCATAGCGGGCTACGATGTCGCACGACCGGACTTGTTCCTTGATCAAACCAACCATATGCTGCAGCACCCAGTCGCCGGTCTGGTGACCGTAGGTGTCGTTTATTTTTTTGAAATGATCCACGTCGAGAAACATGCAAATCAGATCGTCATCCCAACGTACGCAACGGGCGATTTCATCTTTGAAACGCAAGTCAAAATAGCGGCGGTTGTAGGCTTGCGTCAACACGTCCTGGTAGCTGATTTCCTTAAGCCGTTGCTGATTGAGACAGTTTTCGATCGCAACCGCAGCCATAGCAGATATTTTTTGCAGAAAAAGCGTTCCAATGCCCACTTGATAACGATGCGGATCATGACTCAGCAGCAGCAGTGCGCCGATAATCCGTTCACCGCGCAGCAGCGGCAAGAATGCAGCGCTCTTGATCTGATCACGATTTCTCAGATTGGCGATCATCCAGCGGTAACTCTTCAATGCCTCCGCCCCCAGCACCGGATGACTGGCCAGCGAGTGAATGATTTCGGCATCTTTTAGGGTATCGAGGATCAATAGCTTGTTCTCGTAGCTCAGCTGCGCCTCCTCGTTACGCTCAAAAAAAAGACGCTCGGCGTCCTTATGGTAGTCGATCAAGCACAGTACAACATCAAGCAACTGAAAACGGACAACGGTTTGCGATAACAACAGATCCCGCAACTGCTTGGGCGTGTTGGCGCCGATGATCTCAAAGCCGAAAGTCTCATAAAGCTCCTGCTTTTTTTCATTGGCTCTGGCCTGTTTGAGCAGATGATCGAGCTTACGCTGTAACTCGCGATTCTTCTCGTAGACCGATTCGTCCATCATAGCGGCTCAGTGATTGGATTATCTTGCGAATCTTTTTCAGACTCAGGAATCCGGTAAGATTCTTGAGCCCATTGCGATAAATCGTTTATTTTGCACCGCTCCGAACAGAAAGGACGGAAAGGGCTCGCCGGCTCCCAAACTACTTTCTTACCGCATTGCGGGCAATTAACAGTGCGATGTTGCATAAAAGCAGATCATTGCTGGATTGTTTTAGGATAAGAGTCTTGTTTTAGCAAAAATAAGCTGAATAGTTATAAAATCTGGCACGTGAATAAATTTTGTGTATTTTACAAAAATTTTGCACCAGTTAGCTTTAACTCCCTAAATTATTTTTAATCACTTACTTAAAGGTTGGAATCCTGGCAACTCGACAAGAACTATCAGATTTTCTGATTGAAACCGAGAAGCGCGCCTATAAACAAGCCTTGTTCGCGGTTCATGACGAACATATGGCATTGGATATTGTGCAAGATTCCATGATGAAACTCACCGCAAGTTACGCTGCAAACCCGGCGGAAGAGCTGCCGCTTTTGTTTCAGCGCATTCTGCAAAATACCATCCGCGATCATTACCGCCGGCAGAAAATCCGGTCACTTTGGACGACATTATTTTCTGCATTTACACCGAATGATCATGACAGCAATCAAGAAGACTTCGATATTCTCGAAACTTTACCGGTAAAGCAAGAATCGAATGACCCGGATGCTCAGCTTGAAAGAACGCAATTGCTTAATTTAATAGAAGAAGCAATGAAAATTCTACCACCACGTCAACGCGAAGCCTTCGTGCTGCGTTACTGGGAAGAAATGAGTTTAGCGGAAACAGCAGAGATTATGAAATGTTCCGAAGGAAGTATAAAAACGCATTGCTCACGCGCGGTCCATACATTGGCTACAATACTCAAAGAGAAAGGGGTGAAATTATGAGCGAGCAAGAGCTTGGAAAGGAAATTGCTAAGTTATTGGATCAGACTGCTGATCAGACGATCAAACAAAGCACCCTGTACCGGTTGCAAGCAGCTCGTCGCGCAGCTCTAGAAAATTACCAGCCTGCCTTGAACATTATCCAAGCGGGTAGTGGAACTTCTGTTTATGGCAAACATGGCGGGCATTTTTACTTTGGCAAAGCGTTACTGCTGATAACCGTATTGCTGGTTCTAATGAATATCGTTTACTCCCAATTCTGGGAAAATGATAAGTACGCGGCTATTGATACCATGATACTGGCTGATGAATTACCTATAGATGCATATATCACCAATGAGTTTGATGAATGGTTGAATATCGATTAATCATATTCGGGTTATTACTTCTACTCTCTTTTGATGCCTTATGTGAATCTGAATTCAGTAAGCCTCGATGGAGTGAATTAAAACCGCAGCAGCAAAAAATTCTGGAGCCGTTAGCTCAGAGTTGGGATGCTATGGACTCTGCTAGAAAGAAAAAATGGTTGGGTGTCGCAAAACGTTATCCGAAAATGACAGCACAAGAGCAGCAACGCATTCAATCGCAAATGCAAAGCTGGAATTCACTGACTTCGGAACAACGCAATCAAGTGCGTGAAAGGTACAAAAAAATGGAACAACTACCGGCTCAGAAACGTAAGGAAATCAAACAGCGCTGGTATGAATACGAACAGCTGCCGGGAAAAACCTGACGGTAAATAATTCAAAATTCACTGCTCGCTGTCGCTTTAACACGTAGGTTGCTGGCAATTGGATAGAAAAATGAATATATAAATTTCTCTTGTAAAGCTTATTTAAACCGCTGCGATCAATTCATTTCGCAATTAACCACACGACTTCTCTCTCACTTCCGGTAAAATTTTCTTTTTGTACTGACTTGGTTTGTCCCATGCAGCAGATGCCTTATTTATCGCTTAACAACTTGCCTTCGATATGGATTGATGGGCTCTCTTCGCAATTAGCTCATGAGGAAAACATTCTCGCCTGGCTTGAAATCGATTTGGATCACCAATTGCATTTTGATATGGGCATAGTAGTTGTGACCGATCAACGCCTACTTGCCAAAATGGCTGGCGATGAAATTTGGCAAACTTGGTCTTATCAACCGGGATTATTGCTGGCACAACGAGATCACGCCGGAGTCGGTTGCTTGGAGTTGTTTGATCAGCATGCGCGGCTGGCCTCTTGGCGTTATCGATTGGGTAACGGTATGGCTGCCAACCGGTTGATTGAATGCTTTACGCAGCAACTTGAGTATCGCCTGAGCGGCAACCAGGCTGAATCATCGCCCGCATCGGCTCAATGTCCCAATTGCGGCGCATTCCTTCAGCCTGAACAAGACGAATGTCCGTTCTGCGAGAAACAAAGCCATACCCCACCTTCCACTTGGACATTGCTGCGTCTATGGCGTTTCGCAAAACCCTACAAAGGGCGTTTGCTCATCGGTTTTCTGCTGACGTTATGCAGCACGGCGGCAACGCTAGTGCCACCTTATTTGACCATGCCACTTATGGATAATGTACTGATTCCTTATCAGAACGGTCAACCGATCAATACCGATTTAGCAACCTTTTATTTATCCGGTTTGCTCGGTGCGGCGGCTCTGGCATGGATGCTCGGCTGGGCACGGACCTATATGCTGGCGCTAGTGTCCGAGCGCATCGGCGCGGATTTGCGCACCACTACTTACGAGCATCTGCTGAATCTCTCGCAGGAATATTTCGGCGGCAAGCGAACCGGTGACTTGATGGCGCGCATTGGCGCCGAAACCGACCGGATCAATCTCTTTATTTCATTGCACTTACTCGATTTCGCCACCGATGTCATCATGATTTGCATGACCGCTGTCATTCTGGTATCGATCAATCCCTGGCTGGCCTTGGTGACACTGACACCACTACCGATCATCGCATGGCTGATTCATTTAGTGCGCGACCGCTTGCGCATCGGCTTTGAAAAGGTAGATCGTATGTGGGCTGAGGTAAACAATGTGCTTGCGGATACCATTCCGGGTATCCGGGTGGTCAAGGCATTCGCGCAAGAGAAAAGAGAAGCTGCCCGCTTCCATGCGGCAAACCAGCGTAATTTGCAAATCAATGATCGCGTTAACAAGGTCTGGTCATTATTTACGCCAACCGTTACCTTGCTGACCGAAATCGGTTTATTAGTTGTCTGGGTATTCGGCATTTGGCAGATTTCCAAGGATGAAATCACCGTCGGTGTACTCACCGCTTTTCTTGCTTACATTGGCCGTTTCTACATCCGGCTGGATTCCATGAGCCGCATCGTGTCGATGACGCAAAAAGCTGCTGTCGGCACCAAGCGCATCTTCGATATCCTCGATCATGTATCCAGTGTTCCGGAACCTGCCAATCCTGTGCACTTACCGGCGATTCAGGGACAAATTGAATTGCGTCACGTCGGTTTCCGTTATGGAACGCGCGGCATCACGCATGACATCAATCTGGTTATCAAACCCGGTGAAATGGTCGGTCTGGTTGGACACAGCGGCTCGGGTAAAAGCACGCTGGTTAACTTGATCTGCCGTTTTTACGATGTCACCGAAGGCGCTATTCTAGTCGACGGCCATGATATCCGCTCACTACCGGTTGCGGAATACCGCAAACATATTGGCTTGGTGTTGCAGGAACCCTTTTTATTCTTCGGCACCATCGCGGAAAACATCGCCTACGGTAAACCAGATGCAAGCCGGGCGGAAATTGTCGCGGCAGCCCGTGCCGCACATGCGCACGAGTTCATTTTGCGATTACCGCACGGCTATGATTCGCTCGTCGGCGAGCGTGGCCAGGCATTGTCGGGCGGCGAGCGCCAGCGTATCTCCATCGCACGAGCCCTGCTGATCAATCCGCGCATTCTGATTCTGGATGAAGCCACTTCCTCGGTGGATACAACCACGGAAAAAGTCATCCAGAAAGCACTGGATAATCTGGTGCGTGGCCGCACCACGATCGCAATCGCACACCGCTTATCCACTTTACGCGAAGCCAACC
>CAYQZF010000026.1:0-19834 GCA_964421895.1 uncultured Nitrosomonas sp.
TGGCGGAGAGGATGGGATTCGAACCCATGTGCCAGGTTACCCTGACCATCTGATTTCGAGTCAGCGCCGTTATGACCGCTTCGGTACCTCTCCTTATGTTAGAGATGATACACCGGTTTGGGTTAGTTCAGATCAAACCGGTGTTTTTGGCAGGGTAATCTTGATGATCACCTCATGCAGTAGCTTCCAAGGCGCCGCGCATTTTTTGCAGTGCTTTGGCTTCAATTTGACGGACACGTTCTGCCGATACACCCAACTCTTTGGCTAGATCATGTAGGGTTGCCGTATCTTTTTCCCTTAGCCAGCGGGCTTCAATGATATGGCGACTGCGATCGTCAAGGCATGCGAGCGATTGCTGCAATCCTTTTTCGCGTAAATGCTCGATTTGTTCTTTTTCCAGGATTTGTGAGGGCTCTTCACCATCCGTTAAGTAACTGATCGGACTGAATGTATCATCTTCTTCATCCGATGTTGGTTCAAGAGAAATATCTGAGCCGTTAAATCGCTTTTCCATTTCAACCACTTCTTCGGATTTGACACCCAACTGCGTGGCCATCGCATCCACTTCTTGCGGATTCATAGTATCTAGCCCTTGTTTCATGCTGCGTAAGTTAAAGAACAGTTTGCGTTGTTGTTTGGTGGTGGCTATTTTGACCAAACGCCAATTGCGCATGATGAATTCATGAATTTCCGCTTTGATCCAGTGCACGGCGAATGATACCAAACGTACACCGCGCTCGGGGTCAAAACGCTTGACCGCTTTCATGAGACCAATATTGCCTTCCTGAATCAAGTCGGCTTGCGGAAGACCATATCCTTTGTAGCCGCGCGCTATTGCGATCACAAACCGTAAATGCGACAAAATCAATTGCTGTGCAGCTTCGATATCGCCGTGATTCCACAGGCGCCGCGCCAAACTGTTTTCTTCTTCTTGAGAAAGAATGGGGAAAGAATTAGCAGACTGAATATAACTTTCTAAACTTCCACCCATTGAAGGCAGTGTCAAAGCATTCGTCATTGTAATAATCTCCTGAATATGGGTTTTCACCCAATTATTGTCTTTCAAACCGGTGTTATTCTAGCACTCCCGCAATGAGAGTGCCAAATATTTGAAAAAGTTCGCCGCTAGGATTTTGCTTATTTGGGTTCGATCTGCCAAAGATGGCTTGCAACCGAGATGCGCGCCCCCAACCATCCCAGCCAGCCTGAAAACAGCAATAAACTGATGCTGTCTGCTGTAGTGAGCGGCTGCAACTGTAAATCAATGGCATAAAGTTGCGACAGCGTGATGAGCTGTTCATTAAAGGTGCGAATGGCCAGCGCCATGATAAGCCATGCCGTAGCACCTCCCGCCAATCCTTGCAGCGCACCGAAATAAAGGAATGGGCGCCGGATAAAGCTATCCGTTGCGCCAATGAGCTTGGATAATTCGATCTCATCCCGCTTGGTAAGAACTTGCAGGCGAATGGTGTTGAACATAATCGCGATGATCGCAACGCTCAGTAGCATCGCCAGCATCAGCACGGCAAAACGGCCGAGCTCGAGCAACGCATTCAAGCGCTCGATCCAAGCGGAATCGAATTGCACATGTTCGATTTCCGGCCAATTTTGCAGGGTCAGGCGCAACTGTTCCAGTGCTTCGGCCGTATTTTCCTGGGTGTGGATAACGAAGGCATCCGGCAGCGGATTACGCGCCAGCCTTGCGGCGATATCCGTAAGCTCAGTGCTTTGTTGCAGCTGCTGCAGCGCGGCGTCTTTCGGAATAAACTGGATAGACTGGATTTGCGGATTTTCTTCCAGGCGCTGATTGACTTTCTCGATACCATCTTGCGGCGTATCCAGCTTAAGGAACAAACTCATTTGCGGCGAGCCCGCCATTTGCCCGGAAAAAGTTTGCAGGTTTTGCATGAGCACATAGATGCCTGCCGGTAGACTGAGTGCGATACCCATCACGATAATACTGAGCAAGCTGGTGAGCGGCGTTGCGATCAACCGTTTGAGCGTGAGAAAAAATACAAACCCGTGTTGCGTCAACCATGCGCGTATCATGCCGCCAGTTTTCCTTGTTTCAGTGACAGAATACGATGCTGCGTGTCTTCCAATAGCGAAGCATCATGCGTTGCGATCAGCACCGTCACGCCCACTTGATTGAACGACGTGAACAGAGTCATGATATCGCGGGCGTATTCCACATCCAGATTACCGGTCGGCTCATCGGCGATCAGAATAGCCGGACGATGAACCACCGCACGTGCAATGCATAGCCGTTGCCTTTCTCCACCGGATAGTGCGATCGGCATGGCTTTTTCTTTTTTTAACAAGCCCACTTTATCCAATGCGGCACGGACACGGGCGGCTACCGTATCGTGATCGAAGTTGCTGATTTGCAGTGGCAGCAAGACATTATCAAATACAGTGCGATCGAACAGCAGCTTATGATCCTGAAAGATGAAACCGATCTTGCGGCGCAGATAGGGAATAGCCGCCGGTTTGAGCTGGGCGATATTCTGCCCGCTGATCGTAATGACACCGGAAGTCGGGCGCTCGATCGCGGCGATAAGCTTTAATAACGTGCTTTTGCCTGCGCCTGAGTGACCGGTCAGAAACACCATTTCGCCGGATGCCACCGACAGATCAACGTTATTTAATGCCACATAGCCGTCGGGATAACGTTTCGAGACATTTTTGAAGATGATCATGTCAGCAGTTTCAATCAAACAGTGCATCAACGAATTGTCTGGCGTCGAACGGTCTTAGGTCATCGACACCTTCACCGACGCCGACAAAACGCAATGCTGGCGGATTTTCCGGATATTGTCCGGCAATTGCCGCAACCACACCGCCTTTGGCGGTGCCATCCAGTTTGGTCAGAATCAGGCCGGTAACATCCAGCGCTTCATCAAATGCTTTTACTTGCATGATAGCGTTTTGTCCCGTATTCGCATCGAGCACCAACAACACTTCATGCGGTGCATCCGACATGGCTTTGGCGATCACGCGTTTTACCTTCTTGATTTCTTCCATTAAATGCAGTTGCGTGGTCAGCCGCCCGGCGGTATCCGCCAGTACGATATCGATGCCGCGCGCTTTGGCTGAATTGACCGCATCAAAAATCACCGCTGCGGGATCGCTTTTTTTGTCCGAATCGTTATCTGGCGCGATGACCGTAACATTGTTGCGTTCCCCCCAGGCGATCAATTGCTCGCGCGCCGCCGCACGAAAAGTATCACCGGCAGCCAGCAATACCGATTTGCCTTGCCCTTGAAAATATTTGGCCAGTTTGCCGATCGACGTGGTTTTGCCCACGCCATTGACGCCGGTGATCATGATGACAAACGGTTTGTGCGCCGTGGTATCCAGAGGTTGCACCAGCGGCTCCAGCATGGCAGCGAGCAAATCTTTCAACGCTTCCTTCAATTGCGCCGAATCGGTTAAGGCGTCGCGTGTAACCCGTTTACGCAGATTTTCGAGTAACTGATGCGTTGCACTTACACCGATGTCGGAGGTCAGTAAAATGGTCTCCAATTCTTCATATAGCGCCTCATCGATTTTACCGCCACCGAACAAACCCGACAGTTGTTTGCTCAGATTCTGCCGGGTGCGCGCCAGTCCTAGCTTGAGTTTTGCGGCAAAGCTTATGGGCTCTCCCGGCTTGGCTTCGGCTTCAGTTTCGGCTGGTGCCTCGGCGCCGGGTGAAACCGGTGTTCCGGCGGATTCCGCAGGATCCTTTTTGGATTTAAAAAAACTGAACATTCTGGTAGGCTCTTCTACTGATAGACATTGGAAATTCTCAAAGCCTAATTTTATTCTGTTTACTTACATTTTGGTTGGTAAAAATGAAACCTGATGATTGTTTTACTTTGTTTCGCCTTTTCTCTTTCTCCGCATTATTTACCGCGGCTACGCTGATTTCATCTCCGGCGATTGCCAATCCGCATGAATATTTGCTCGATAATGGCTTGAGATTGATTGTTAAGCAGGATCACCGCTCACCGGTAGTGGTGACGCAAATCTGGTACAAAGCGGGCAGCATTGACGAAGTCAACGGTATTACCGGCGTGGCGCATGTGCTGGAGCATATGATGTTCAAAGGCACGGAGAAAGTTCCGGGCGGAGAATTTTCCAAGCGTATTGCAGCCGCGGGTGGGCGGGAAAATGCTTTTACCAGTTACGATTACACCGCCTATTATCAGCAGTTGCACAAGGACCATTTGCCGATGGCGATGGAGCTGGAAGCGGACCGGATGCGCAACCTGATTCTGACCGAGGAAGAATTTGCGAAGGAAATTAAAGTGGTGATGGAAGAGCGCCGGTTGCGCACCGAAGACCAGGCGCGTTCCTTACTGTATGAAAAGATGATGACGGTTGCGTATCAATCGCACCCGTACAAAAACCCCATCATCGGCTGGATGAACGATCTGGAAAATATGACGGTTGCGGATGCGCGCGACTGGTATGACCGCTGGTACGCACCCAATAATGCAATACTGATCGTCGTCGGCGATGTCAACGCCAATGAAGTATTCCGATTGGCGCAAAAAAACTACGGCACTATTGCTAAACATCCTTTATTACCGATCAACGCCCGCAAACCCCAAACCGAACCGCCGCAAACCGGTACCAAGCGCATCATCGTCAAAGCACCGGCGGAGCTGCCCTACCTCATGATGGGCTATCACACGCCCACCATTAGAAACGTCATGGAAGACTGGGAACCGTATGCGCTGGAAATATTGGAAGGTGTGCTGGACGGCCACGCATCAGCCCGATTGAACAAGAGTTTGGTGCGTGAAAGCCAGATCGCCAATTCGGCCAATGCAGGTTATAGCGCGATGGCGCGCGGCCCGAGCATGTTCTTTCTGAGCGCGGTGCCGCGTGCCGGTAAAACTGTGGCCGAGCTGGAGCAAGCGTTGCGCAAAGAAATTGAAAAAATCGTCAAAGACGGTGTCACCGAGGAAGAATTGGCACGGGTCAAGGCGCAAGTTGTCGCCGGCCATGTGTATCAGCGCGATTCCATTTTTTCCCAGGCAATGCAACTGGGTAGACTGGAGAGCACCGGGCTGTCTTACCGCGATATCGATGTCATCCTGGAAAAGCTGAAAACGGTTACCGCAGCGCAAATACGTGACGTGGCGAAGAAATATTTCAACGACGACAGCTTGACCGTGGCCGTACTGGATCCGCAACCATTGGAACAAAAAGCACCGGCGAAAGCGCCGAGCGGTTTAAGGCATTGAGCCGGTTAACTTGATTGGAAATTGGAATACTGACAGCCGCATGGGGAAATGACGGGAAACCGGGCGGCTGTCAGCTTGAAGCGGTAGATTATTGACTCTCTACTTACTAGGCGCTTTTATTTCTTTGTTTCGTCATGGGCATGTCCGTCGCCGCCATGTTTATGCATATGATCCATCATGCGGTGCATTTCCTCGCGATCGATGAAGCCGTCTTTGTTGGCATCTTTTTTGTCAAACATGGCTTCATGATGTTTCATGAACTCTTCCTTGCTGATTTTGCCGTCCTTATTCGTGTCGACAGCCGACATGTGCTCACATTGATGACCGTGCTGATCGCCGGATTTCGCATCCCCATGACTATGACCGGATGCTTGTCCGCTTTGATGCTGATGTCCGCCTTGTGTGGCATCGGCAGCCAAAGCCGTTGTTGCGCTGACTGCAAGTAAGAAGGTTGCTGCAACAGTGGCAGAAAGCACATTTCTTTTAAGGTTCATCTTGTTTCTCCTCAATGAGATGGTGAGTGAATGAAAGATAAAAATATTCTTCCGGCAGTTAGAAACGGCGCTAACTGGAAAGTTCGGAAGACGATGGCGGTATTTCGCTCACTATTGTTTCAAGCGACGATAAAATGCTGGCGGTAATATTTCAATTCATTGATGGAATCATAAATATCCGCAAGTGCTTCATGCTTACTTTCTTTCGTCAGTCCGCTTGCAATTTCCGGTTTCCAGCGCTTGACCAGCTCTTTCAAAGTGCTGACATCAAGGTTGCGGTAATGAAAATAAGCTTCCAATTGCGGCATCGAGCGCACCATGAAGCGCCGGTCCTGGCAAATGGAATTGCCGCACATCGGGGATGCACCGGGCGGCACATGTTGTTTCAGAAACTCGATTAATTGCGTCTCCACTTCCGCTTCACTATACCGTGAGGCCTTCACCTTGCCGATCAGACCGGATTTAGAATGTGTCGATTGATTCCATTTGTCCATACCGTTCAGTACCTCATCCGGTTGATGCACAACCAGAACCGGCCCTTCGGCTATGGTATTAAGCTGCGAATCGGTGATTACTAAAGCGACTTCGATGATGCAATCAGTATCGGGACTCAATCCGGTCATTTCCATATCGACCCAGATGAGGTTATTGTTATCTTGTGCCATAATGGTTTCGATTTTTTTGAATGTAATGCGCTCAATTGTGTCATATCGCCGTCAGTGCGTCACTTTTAAAAAAACCGGGGAAATGCCGGTTTATTTTGCGGTGATCATTTAATGCCACGTGAATTTAAACCCTCAAACTCAAGATAATTGATTATGCAAACATTTACATTGATTTTTCTGACCGCGCTGCTGCTTACGACAGCAACCCAAATCTGGCTGGCTGTACGGCATACCCGCTATGTGCGTGCGCATCAAGACAGGGTACCTGAAGAATTTTCCAACCAGATCAGTCTGGACGATCATCGCAAAGCCGCGGATTATACTTGTGCCAAAACGCGTGCGGGTTATCCGGGTATATTGTTGCATGTCGTGTTTTTGCTGGCTTTTACACTGGGCGGCGGTTTGAATGCCTTGAGTGATTTCTGGGCTGGTTGGTTGAGCGATCCTTTGATGCATGGCATGGCACTGATCATCAGCACATTTTTGCTGATGAGTCTGGCTGAGCTGCCGTTGAGCTATTACCGTACGTTTGTGATTGAAGAACACTACGGTTTCAACAAAATGACACCGGCCATGTTTTTCACCGATCTGATCAAGCAAGCCACGCTCGGTTTGTTGCTGGGTGCCCCGCTGTTGTTCTGTGTATTGTGGTTGATGGAAAAAATGGGAGAAAGCTGGTGGTTATATGCTTGGTTTGCCTGGATCGCCTTCAATTTGTTTGTTCTGGCGATTTTTCCAACCTGGATCGCGCCGTTGTTTAACAAATTCACACCATTGGAAGATGCCACACTCAAAACACGCATCGAGCAACTGATGAGCAAATGCGGTTTCAAGGCCAGCGGCTTGTTCGTTATGGACGGCTCGCGCCGCAGCAATCATGGCAATGCGTATTTCACCGGATTCGGCAAAACCAAACGTATTGTTTTTTTTGATACGTTATTAGCGCGCCTCAATCCGAGCGAAATCGAAGCAGTGCTGGCGCATGAGTTGGGGCATTTCAAGCACCGCCATGTCATCAAGCGCATCGTGGTATCGTTTGCGATGAGTTTGGTATTTTTCTGGCTGCTGGGTTATTTGATGCAGCAAAGCTGGTTTTACCAAGGCCTTGGTGTGGATGTCGTCACCGTGCCGTCGACGGCGATGGCGCTTTTATTGTTTTTTCTAGCGATGCCGGTGTTTACGTTCCTGTTGCACCCCATTTCCAGCCTTTACTCACGTAAGCACGAGTTTGAAGCCGATGCCTATGCAGCCCAAAATTCCTCCGCGGACGATCTGGTGCGCGCGCTGGTCAAGTTGTATCAGGATAATGCGGCCACACTGACGCCGGATCCACTACATTCGGCTTTTTACGATTCTCATCCACCGGCGTCGATCCGCGTGGCGCATTTACAAAATCAGGGGCAAGCATGAACACCACCGTATGCGATTTGACATCCAAGCAATGTAAGCCATGCGAAGGCGGTGTTCCACCGCTTTCCGGCGCTGAGGTAACCGCTTTCCTACAGCAAGTGGAGGGCTGGCAGCTGCAAGACAAGCAGATCAGTAAAAACTACGCATTCAAAAATTACTACCAAACCATGGCATTTGTAAATGCGGTGGCTTGGGTTTCCCATCGCGAGGATCATCATCCGGATATGCTGGTGAGCTATAACCAATGCGTGGTGACATACACTACGCACGCCATCGGCGGTTTATCCGAAAATGATTTCATCTGCGCGGCCAAAATTGATAAGTTGTTTGCCATTTGAGTAATCGCCCGCAACATTCAAAACGCCAAGAAGCATCATTAATCGGACGGGTGGTTGCCGCTTTTGGCAGGCATTATTCGGTTGAAACCGAGGCAAGCGGGATCATTTCCTGCGTCATGCGCGGCAAAAAAGGCGGTGTGGCTTGCGGCGACTGGGTTGAATACCAACTCACCACTGCCAGGCAAGGTGTGATCGAAAAGATCCAACCGCGTTCCTCGCTACTGTACCGTAGCGATGCTTTCAAGGAAAAAATCATCGCCGCCAACGTAACGCAAATCATCATCGTGGTTGCGGCCATTCCGAGCTTCAGCGAAGAACTGATCAGCCGATGCCTTGCCGCCGCCGAAAGCGAAAATATCGGTGTGCTGATTGTGCTGAATAAAGCCGATCTCGTAGAATCGGTGCGGGCAGCGATGACCGCACTCTCACTGTACCGGGAACTTGGTTACAGCGTGCTGCAATTAAGCGCAATCCAAGATATTTCAGCGTTGCTGCCTTACTTGACCGGTCATGTCAGCGTTCTGGCAGGCCAATCCGGCATGGGTAAATCCACATTGCTCAACGCCTTGATTCCGCAAGCCAACCGTGCTACGGCAGAAATATCAGAAGCACTCGATTCAGGTACCCACACCACCACACACTCGCAGCTCTACCATCTCGATGAAAACAGCGCCATCATCGACTCCCCCGGTTTCCAGGAATTCGGCCTGAGCCATATCAAAGAAGAAAACCTGGCATGGGGCTTCATCGAATTTCATCCTTATATCGGACAATGCAAGTTCAGCAACTGCCGTCACCTCAAAGAACCCGGCTGTGCTGTGTTGTCAGCGGTAGAAGAAGGGAAAATCCATCCCAAGCGATTGGCTATTTATCAGAAACTATTGCGGTAAAGTGCGTTAAGTGCAAGCATTTAGACTTATGGAACAGATCTAAGCATTTATCGCGATTTTTTATACAAGCCAAATAATTGGATTTTGTATGGTTATTTTTTTCTGTATGTAACTGAAATGACTCAATGAAGAAACCCAAAACAGAAAAAGAAACGAATTATCGTCATACATGGTGGGGAAAGGCTGTTATCACATCCTTAACAGCTTGGATGCTTGCATCAACAATCGCAGTGGTTTTAGTTATATTGCACACCATTGATTTTGGGGCAATAAAACACCTTGAGCAGTTTGGAGTCGATAGAAGCATGCGGCTCTATTCAACGATGGCATCCGAGCCAATGTCTTATAAATATGCATTTGTCGATGTCGACAAAGAAGCTTGCAAGCAATTTCTCGATGGCGATACAGACTGGGATCCCGAATGCAGAACTAGCAAGCCTGTTCCTACTAGTTTAATTATTGATTTTGTCCGGGCCGCAAGAGAGTCTCAGGCTGCTTTAATAATAATTGATGTCAGCCCGCCGGAGAAACATGAACTGATGGATCGCGAAGCGCTTGCACGAGAGCTTGCAGTTAGTTCGAATCATTCCAATACTTGGATTATTGCCCCCGTTTATGCCCGCCCCAACGATTCGATTAATGGACTCGTCATTGATGGTGAAACAAAATTTGATATTGTTCCCAGTCATGCTCGAGGACGTTTGCGATTAGCATCTGCTGCAACTTATGCCGATCATGGCATCATTCGCGTTTATCCAACGGCTTCATGTTTTGTCACTACCGAGGGACAACGCTGGATACCGACAATCCCGTACCTGGCCGCGATACTCATAAGAAATCCAGCCTTGGAGCAACAATATTATAATTCTGAAGAAACACTTGAAACTATCACGGTCAATGAGCTGCAAAGCTGCATCGAATCAAAAATTTCATCGGATTCTTCAGAAAATAAAATTTTCTCTGATTTGCCATTATTCGATCCACGCGACACAAATCAAATTCCCGCCATTATTCATTTCTTTTACTCATTACCCAGCTTAGGCATGCTTGCGGATGTCCATGAGCGAGAATCTGTTGGCTGGAATCACATCTACAACTACCAACACTATGAAGCAAGTAAATTAATAAATCGTGATTGCTTGCATCCCCATTTAGATGGTTCTTCAACAAGCTCCGGATGCTTTATAACCAATGAAGAACACTACAAGGGAAAGATTGTAGTACTGGGCTCCAGTAGAGCACAAGCTATGGATCAAGTGCAAACACCTATCGGTCCAATGAATGGTAGCGAACTCATTATAAATGCTACCCGTGCTTTCCTGGAGTTTAAGAATTTAACGCAACCTCCCCCCTTGATTATGCTCATGGATAAACTCAAGGGGATCGGTATAGCAATGGGACCGATGTTTATTACCTGGTGCTTAATTTTTCTGAGTGGGCCGATTACGCAGAGAATTCGCTACAATCTTTTGATTAATTGTAGAAAGACAAATATAAGAATGATAAGACAGTGCCATTGGAAAGTATTGTACTGGCTCCGCTCTCTATTTGTGATCTTAATTTTTTTGCTGGGAATTTACGCGGCTTATATACTTGAAGTAATATATTTGCTGGATCAATTGAAACAAGGTGTCGCGACTGATCTGTTACTTCCGGCATTTGCTTTGGGATTGCAAGGGTTTGTTGTGGCGGCAAAACTTGTTTCGGCAACTTTTTATAATATGGCGGAGGTCTTTTTAGGATTTCTGCTATCTCGCGTGAAAAGCTTGTTTTATTTTTGAATCCCTGAAGAAAGTATCAAAGAACGGTCAGGCAAGAAGAAATCAGATAAAAATTGCTGCTACGAGTCGAGAATCAATATTTGAGCCTAACCAAAGCCACAGCCACAGATAAAACTTTTCATAGCGTCCTGAGAATCTTCCTAATAATTAGATAACCCGATTTAATTGCGAAAAAGGTAAATGAACGCTTATCACTGGCAAAGTGCCATTTTCTTGCTGTTATTTTCTACTGCGGCAGCAGCAGGTAACTGTGAAGTTGTTGGAAAAATTAGCGATATTGTCAACAAAAATAACAGCGGCAGCGTGCATGTATTGCGCGCAGCTTGCCCGACTCAGGAGCGGGTCACTGCGTTTGTGTATCAGTGGCTCTACGAAGGGGATCAAATCGAGATCGCAGGGGATGCCGAAGTATCGATATCGCTAGCCAAAGGTGAGAAACAGGTCTTTACAAAAAACACTAACGGAATATCGCTGCATGAAAAATCGGTAAACGATATCCGCAAAAATCAAAACAGCGTGCCCGGAAAAATAGAAATAGCGATGGGCGTATGGAAAGCACTGGAAAGACAGAGAAAATCCATACCTTATTTCAATAAAGTCCGTGGATCAACCCGGAATTTAGTCATCACGGAAGACCCGCTATTACCTTCCGGTTTACAATATCTCCCCGCTGACTATGAACAAATTGCATTGCTTTGGAAAGGTGGACCAGCAGAGGTGATTTCTACCTCGGTTGAGAAAACAATAGAAATGCCTAGCGATAACCGGTCTTACTTAGTCATGCCAATTTCCAAGAATCAACCGGAAAATATCATCAGCTTGCGAAGCCAGGATATTAGCTGGCAAATCAAGATAGCATCCACAATTCCTGTTCCCCAGGGATTAAATGAGAGCGATTTGACGACATCGCTTTCTCAATTGGCTCGAGCACTTTGGATTCTTAAGGAAGGTCCGAGAGAATGGCGATTGTTCGCGCTTTCAGAACTTGTGAGACTCGCTCGAACAGGTTTTTTTCCAGCTGAAGAGCTATGGAAAGCTGCGCTATCGGGAGAATTGGTTTCAGCGCTCCAAGCCGAATAAAGCACCGCCTCAAAATCACTACCAACAAGAAAAGATGAAAAGCTTACGCCTTCAAATGGCTATTTGCTGGGTGCTATTTGCATCTACAGCCAATGGACAGAGTCTCATCAATCCAGCAACAAGTCTTCGCCCAAGCGAAAATCCGTTAATCCTGGAATCACTGCCAGCGACACCTGGCATTACTATTCCAGAAAAAAATGAAAGCAAACCTTTTGCTCAAGAACAAAAAAAACAAATAAGAAGAACAGTAGAAATAGATACCGTTTTGTTTGAAGGCAATACCGTTTTTTCAAGTGAAGAACTTGCCGTCTTGGCGAAGCCATATCTGCATAGATTCGTCGATGTTGATGAACTCGAGGAGCTGCGCCGCTCAATTACCTACCACTATATCAATAAAGGCTATATTACTTCAGGAGCGACTTTTCCACCGAATCCGATTGAAGGAGGAACGCTGCGGATAAAAATTGTGGAAGGTAAGATTGGAGAAATGCGCATAAACGGTCAGGGCTGGTTGCGGCAAAGTTATATCGAAAATCGCCTGATTCCGGATAAAAATACGCCATTGAACATGAACACGCTGCAAGATCGGTTCCGCATATTATTGACGGACCCGCTGTTTGAGCGTTTGAATGGCCGATTATTGCCCGGTGTCGATCGCGGTGTCAGTATTCTGGATCTGGAAGTTACGCGTTCACGCGCCTATCAGTTGGCTGCGATCTCGGATAACTATCGAGCCCCCTCAGTTGGAGGCATTGCACTCGGTGCAAATGCATGGATACGAAACCTGACCAAGCATGGCGACCTTGTCGACTTCACTTTTCTAACCAGCGCTCCCTCCGGTGGAGATGCCTATCAGTACTCCGGCACTTGGCTGGTTCCAATCGGCGATTACGGTACGCGAGCCTATTTCTCGGCTAGCAACTCGAATGTATCGATTGTTGAGGATTCGCTAGCCAGTATCAATATCAAAAGTAATTCATTCACAGTTGAAGGCGGGCTTAATCAATTGCTCATTGATAATCTTCAGAGGCGGCTCTCGTTTGGCGCTGGAATCAGCATTAAAGACAATGAGACTAGTTTGTTGGGGCATTCTTTCTCCTTTATTCCGGGACTGCCGGATGGAAAAAGCCAAATCTCGGCCGTTCGCATCAACCAGGAGTATATCGAGCGTTGGGAAAAATTCGTTTGGGCATTGCGTTCCACCTTCAGTGTCGGCGTCAATGCATTAGGCTCCACCATTCAGAAAAACCATCTGAATCCTGACAGTGAATATTTTGCCTGGTTAGGACAAAGTCGCGGGGTATGGAGTGTGCCCCAGCTTAAAAGCGATTTCGTATTTAAGGGGGCGGTGCAAATCAGTGATGATCCGCTCTTGCCGCTAGAGCGCATTGCCGTAGGCGGCCGCAATACCGTGCGCGGCTATCGTGAAAATCAATTGGTTAGGGACAATGGTTATGCAGCCAGTACCGAGCTGCACATCCATTTAGTGGGGGATAGTCAAACAAAATATCGCTTTGACTTAGTGCCATTCTTTGATTTTGGAGCCGCTTGGAACAATAAAGATTCGACACCTACCCAACAAACTGTGCGGCACATCTACTCCGCCGGAATTGGATTCCAGTTGCGAATGTATCGTTTTAGCAGCGAATTTTTCTGGGCTCACCGGTTGGAAAGCAAGTCTCCGCAGCAGCACGGGGATTTACAGGACCAAGGCATTCATTTTCAAGCACGGCTTGATGCCTTCTGAGGGAGCTTATAACCATGCATTATCGTATGACCGTTCATACCCTGCTTGCTGCATTCCTAATCGCCTGTTTTTCTAGCGGTACACTTGCTAGAACGCACACCGATGATTTATTGCGAAAAGCCAACGATTACCTTGGTGAAGGCCTATATTACCTGGCGCTGCAAGAAGCTGAGAGCATTTTAAAAAATAAAATGCCCCTAAACCAGCAATCCCTCGCTTATGGAATCAAAGGCAATACCTTATTGATCATGCAGCGTTACAGTGAAGCAGAAGAATCCTTACTTAAAGCCTATGAGCTAACCGAGGAGAGGCAATGCAAAGCGGGTTATGCCAACAGTCTAGGTGTTCTTTACCTGAAAATGCAGGACAAAACCAAGTCGGCGCAATTCTTCGGCTTTGCTGCCGGATTTGTCGAAAATGATCCAGCCTTGGCCTTAAAGATCAAATTAAATCAGATGCGCATCCAATCAGAAAACTTCGACCTGCCAGGTTTGAATGCAACATTCGCGGAAATCGCTGCCATACATTCTGCCGACGAACGAATTAGGTATTATTTGAATCTGGCGTCAATCACCAAAACGCGTGCACAATCATCGCATACGGAAATCATACAGCGCGCATTGGAAAGTGCATATGCCGATAGCGCTGCCAGTACAGATAAATCGTTGCGCATCGAAGCACTCGACAGCCTTGCGGAATTTTATGAATCGCAGGGTAAAAGCCAGCAAGCGCTGACCTTAAGTGAGTTAGCGGCTTCGTTGGCAGATCGAATGGATGTGGATGATTTAATGATCCAGATCGAGTGGCGTAAGGGAAGAATTTACCAGCAGCAAGGAAGAGATAGTGAGGCCTTAGTCGCTTTCGGAAAAGCTGTTGATTATGTTCAAGCTATACGCAGGGATATCCCGGTGTCATACGAAGACGGTAAATCGTCTTTCCGTAAAACCTTAGAGCCGATCTATTTAGGCTATACCCATCAATTGTTGAAAAAAGCCGGGCACCAGGATGGCGAAGCCAAGCAACAAACATTGTTACTAGCACGCCAAACCATCGAGTTAATCAAGCAATCCGAATTGGAAGATTTCTTGGGCGGGCGTTGTCTGATCGAAGGAATGCGACGAAGTGAGTTGGATGATATGGATGCGCAGGCTGCTATTCTGTATCCGATTATTTTGGAAGATCGACTGGAATTGCTGGTTGGTATCGGCAAAACGATACACCAATTTTCCGTTTCTGTTTCGAGAGAACAGCTTCGTGATGCAATCAATAGTCTATCCGGTCAGTTACGCAAATGGATGATTGCACCCGGGGGTATCAATGATTCCGATGCTTATCAACAATCCGCTGAACATATGTATCGCTGGATGATTGCACCGATAGAACGTGATTTGGAAAAGGAATCTATAGAAACGCTGGTTATCGTACCCGATGGCATGATGAGATTGGTGCCTTTTGCTGCTCTATTTGACGGCAGAAAGCATTTGATAGAGAAATACGCAGTTTCTTTGTCACCTGGGATGAGTTTGTTAGGAAGTGGAAATAACCGTCCATTACATACCTATAATACTTTACTCGCAGGCATTAGTAAGCCAGGGCCTGCTGTTGAGAAAATATCTCCATCGACAACCAATAAGTTGTTGTTGACTGATTCGCAATATCATGACCAGCAGATTGCCACACGTAGCCTATCCAATTATCATCTTCGAAGCCCCGCAACCACAAGTGAAACACATAACCCTGCAAGCTGGTTACAAGATGTCCAGAGTATGCTGAGCCTGCCCGGTGTGGAAACAGAACTGATCGGCCTCAAGGAGGTGCTAAAAAGCATACTTTTACTGAACGAGCAATTTACCGTAGCCAATTTTTATCAGCAGATTTCCAATCAGTCATTCGATATCGTTCATATTGCATCGCACGGCTTTTTCTCGTCCGATGCCGATAAAAGCTTTTTAATGGCCTACGACGACATCCTGAAACTGGATGATCTTAAAAGTTTTTTGAAAAAAGGTAAGGACACTTCAAAAGGGATCCAACTGCTGACATTCAGCGCCTGCGAAACCGCCGAGGGTGATGACCGCGCTCCGCTGGGTTTTACCGGTGCAGCGCTTAAAGCGGATGCGCAAAGCGCACTAGGCTCGCTATGGCCGATTTCCGATGAAGCGGCTTCACAATTGATGATCAGTTTCTATAAGAACTTGATGCAACATAAGAGCAAGGCGGAAGCGCTCCGGCAAGCGCAATTGGAATTGTTAAAGACAGATCACTTTCGTCATCCTTCCTTTTGGTCACCATTTGTTCTGGTTGGGAATTGGTTATGAAAAATTGTCTATACTTTTTCCTGGTTAACACATTTTTTGTTGGCATCGTGCTGCTTGCCGGTAATGCAGCAGCAGTCAATACGCACATTCAAACAGATGGCACGTTACCAGGAGCTGCTGCGCTCAATATCAGCGCACCCGGTGCAAACCATCTTTACACCTTATCGGAAATCAACGGCAAATTATCCGGCCATAATTTGTTCTACAGTTTCTCGAATTTTAGTATTGGAACAACCGATACCGCATGGTTTAACTTGAACACAGCCGATCTGGCCAATGTCATCAATCGTGTTACCGGTGGGACAGAATCCATTATTGATGGTCAGCTTAAAATGACCAATGTTGGCAATGCACCCAGCTTTTTCTTCATTAATCCGGCGGGAATCACTTTCAATTCCGGTGCGTCGGTTGATGTACCGGGTTCTTTTTATGTGAGTACGGCAAGTCATTTGAAATTTAGCGATGGCAGTCAATATGCTGCCAATGAGACGGCCGCCAGCTCGCTAGCTTCCGCTAACCCGGAGTCGTTTGGGTTTTTGGGTAATGAAGCGGGTAGCATAAATTTGAGTGGCACGGAAACAGCAAGAACCAATATCAATTTCAAGCCTGGATCGGAAGTAGTTTTTGTTGCCAATCAGATTGCTATGACTAATGCAAGTATTTTGAATGCGAATAGAGCTTTGGCAGGACTTAATCTACAGATTATTGCCACTGGAAAAGAAGATGCAAATATCAAGCTAAACACTTTTCCGGATCAGGCTACAGGAGGTAATTTAACTTTACAAAATGCATATCTACTCCTTTCAGGTAGCGGATCAGGGAATCTAGCGATTCGAGCTAGTGATGTATCCACTCTTGGTAGTTCCTTGCTTGTTGATAATTATGGCGATACTCCGATTCCATCAAGTCAAGGTATTGATATGCATGTACATTCATTGCATGCAGAAAAAACCTTCATAACGACATCGGCTAGTGCCGCAGGAGATGCTGGAAATATTTCGATTAATGCAGATACTGAAATACAAATGAGCGGAGGCTTTATATCATCCTATAACACTCTGAACATGCGAGGAAAAACAGGTGGCGTGACAATTAACTCCGAAGAATTAGGGCTTGATAGCAATGCGTTTATTTCAACTATTGCAAGCGGTGGAGACGCGAAAGATGTGAATGTGACTGCTAATTCTATAAATTTAAATAACGGGGCATTTATTAGCTCATTCTCAGACGAGAATGCAATTGGCAGTGGCGGAACAGTAACGGTTAATGCCAATCTTTTGAAGATAGATCATGGTTCCATTAGTACGGGGACAGTTAGCGATATGAAAGCTGGTGATATATTTGTAAACGCAGATTCGATTGTGATGACCAATGCTGGGGGCATTTCATCTTTTTCGTTAAAAGATTCAAAAGGTAGTGGCGGCACTCTAACGGTTAATGCTCGAGAATTAGAGCTTGATCATTCTGCCTTTATTAATAGTAATTCAGCAGGTAATAGGGATGAAATAAGCATTAATGTAACGACTGGCTTATTGAAATTGAACGATGCGAGCAACATCTCTGTATCTTCTCTCGAAAATGGAAAAGTTAATTTAGGAACTTTGTCGATCAAAGCCGAACGACTTGAAATTGATAATGGTATTATCAGTAGCTTAACTCAGAGTGAGTACAAATCGGGTAAAGTCAGTATAACTGCAGATTTTCTGAAGTTAAGCAATGATGGGGCGATCATGTCAGCCTCTACCGAGAAAGCAACAGAAACGGGTAGTGCTGGTGAAGTTATAATTGATGCAAGCCAACTGGAAATTGACCATGCAAATATTAGAGGCAACACCCTGGGTAAGGGGGATGGCGGTAGTGTGGTTGTGAATGCCGACTCTATAAAAATCATTGATGGGAGTATATCCGCAAATTCTCATGGTAATGAACAAGGCAATGCTGGCACGGTAATAGTAAATGCTGATCTGATAGAAATTAATAACGCTCATATTTCAAGCGAAGCTTCTAACAAAGGTAATGCGGGCAAAGTAACGGTCGTGGCAGACTCCTTGAAGATTACTAATGAAGGCGATATTAGCACTAATTCTTATAATGACGGCGATGCTGGTAGCGTGGAAGTTGTCGCTAATTTTTTAAGACTGGATAGTAAGGGAGAAATTTCATCTGATGCTAGTCTGAATTTCCAACTCAATGGTACGAAAGGTAAAGGAGGTAACGTAAGAGTCAATGCCGGACAGCTAGAACTTGATGATGGGAAGATTAGCAGTAGCACCTTCGGCGAAGGCAATGCAGGAAACATAGTTGTGACTGCTGATTCGATAAAATTTAGTAACAATGGAGCAGTTACCTCGGTAACACTCGCAAAAGCAACTGGCAGGGGTGGAAATGTAGCGTTGAACGGAGAGGTAATTGAAATCAATGATGGGTTTGTTTCTAGCAAGACGATGAGCCGAGGTGATGCTGGGAATGTGGGGGTATCAGCCAGCATCTTGATAATGACAAATGATGGAGAAATCTCATCAGGATCAGGGAATAGCAAAGATAAAACCGCAACGGGTCATGGCGGAATAGTATCGGTCAATACTGAGCGTCTCGACATCAGCAATGCGTTTATCATCGGTGAAACATTTGGAACTGGAAATGCCGGGCAAGTAAATATCAATACAGATTCTCTGCAACTACATGAGAATGGATTTATTAGTTCAAGTACCTTAGGTTCTGGCCATGCAGGCGATATTACAGTTACAGCCAATGTCCTGACAGCTCATGGCAATGGAAATACTTTTATCGATCTATCCTCAAAGAAGCTTACTGGAGTTTTTAGTGGCGCAGGCCCAGAATCAAGCGGACAATCCGGAAACATCAACATCAATACAAGAAATACTATTCACCTCAATAATGGAGCGCAAATCAGCATTAAGAACGACGCAATCGTTGCTGAAAATAAACTCAATTCATTAAGTCCCACAGCGATTAACATTGAAACCGCCAATATTTTTTTAACAAACAGTAGAATTGCCGCAGATTCTAGTGGAAATGTGGATGCCGGTAATATTAATATTCATTTTGCCGATCAACTATTTCTTGACCCATCCCAGATTTCCACCGAAGCAGCAAGCGGAAATGGGGGCAGTATTACAATTCATGGCAATGGTGCAGTTTTTCTGCGTGATTCAGCGATCACCACTTCCGTTAGCGGCCAATCCGGTAACGGGGGTGATATTGCGATAGCTGCGAAAGGGTTGATCCTTGATGGCGGTTTCATCCAGGCCAATACCGCAGCTCCCGGAGCCAGCGGGGGAAAGGTTGATATCCAGACACCAGCACTCATTCCAAGCGGCAGTTCCTTGTTTGTCGGTGGTAACATTCCGTTACAATTCCAGCCTTTTTCCGGGTTGAATGTTATCCAGGCCGCCGCGCCCGATGGTATCAGTGGAACAATTAACACGGTTACTCCGCAATTGAATTTAAATGCGATGATGACCAATCTGATGATCGAATCCTTCGATTCCAATGCATTGAACCGCGACATGTGCTCGATTAGTGACAGCAGTTCCTTGATGCAATCCGGCAGAGGTGCGCAACCATTGCGTGCGAGGGATTTGTTGTTGTCGCCGACGTTTTAATTCCGCGTTACTTCTAAATGTTCGGGAAATATCGATTTTGCCGACAATTTTCAATACGTAGTTCTATCAATACCAATCACTCATTCTGACTGTTATCGTAAAAATCATATTGGTTTCTCAATAAGTTTTATTTGAATTATCGGCTTGTTCCGAGACTTCCGAGACCAAAGGATTTTCTTAACGAAGAACAGGGAGAGACTTTTGCAAAATGACGCAAATTTCTCATTCCAGAGTAACTTTGGATTAAT
>CAYQZF010000027.1:0-19726 GCA_964421895.1 uncultured Nitrosomonas sp.
ATAATCTGCAACGGCTTATCTTCATTTGACTAGCTTAACAACTAAGCTAATCTACCGCAGTCCCATATTCAAAGTAAATAAAGTATTTATTTGCAAATGAAATTAGAAAAATATTGACACAAAACCCCATAACAAGTTTTAATATGCGGTTCTATTGACTAAATAAAGCTAGAGAGAAAAATGAAACGTACTTATCAACCTTCGGTAACAAGAAGAAAACGTACACATGGATTTTTAGTGCGCATGAGAACACGCGGTGGAGCGGCGGTGATTCGTGCCCGCCGCGCAAAAGGCCGTGCTCGATTAAGCGTCTAAACCTGATCGGATATTTTTATTTTTAGATTCGTTGAAACCTACTCATTGCCCAGAAACTGCAGGTTACATAAGGCAACGGAGTTTACAGCAGTAATCAATTTTAAATGTCGAACCAGCGGTGATTTAATTCAGATTTATATGAAACCGAATAAATTTGAATATGCGCGGCTGGGATTGATCGTTTCAAAAAGAATTGAGCGATTTGCAGTTAAGCGCAATAAAATTAAGCGTATTTTGCGAGATGTATTTCGCAGGAATCGGTTTAACGATCAAACAATAAAAATGGATTGGGTGATACGATTGCGGCGGCCCGTTCCAAGAAGTGAACTGAAAAAACTGGCTACTGAAACACAATTACTGATGCTTCAATTACAGCAATGTCACGGTTAATTGTTGCGTTAATAAAAGTCTACCAATATTGTATCAGCCCTCTTTTTGCGCCATCGTGCCGCTTTAGTCCGACTTGCTCGCAATATGCCTGTGAGGCATATGCAAAATATGGTTTATTGCGTGGAACGTGGTTGAGTGTTTGGCGCATACTGCGCTGCAATCCCTGGAGTAAAGGCGGCTATGAGCCTGTTCCTTGATGCTCAAGCAATGCAACTGTAATTAGCCATGTGGCTTACTGTATGCATAGTACATAAAAAATTCGGTAAAGCCGCGTTGCCATAAATGGAAATTAAGCCAATAACCAAATTACTGATGGGCGTACACAGTGATCAAACGGTTTTGCCGAAAAATTAACTTGATTAGATAAATAATGGAAACAAGAAAACTCATACTGATCATCATCTTTTCCACGTCGCTATTATTTTTGTGGGATGCATGGCAAAAAGAATTATATCCACCTGCTTCGCAAGTGATGTCTGGAGCAACTGCGGATTTAGCGAATAAGCGTCATGATCCATTGCCGGTACCCGGTGATGAGTTAACTGCTTCTGCCAGTGGAACTGGAACTGCTTCAGAAATCGAAGGCGTCAGTCCATCGATAACGCCCAATCTGTTTGCTATAGGTGAGAAAATCCATGTCAAAACAGATCTGGTCATAGCAGAAATCGATACAGCAGGCGGTGATATCCGGCAGCTCGGCTTGATTGCACATCCATCCCGGGAGGATGTGAGCAAACCGTACGAATTATTACTGGATAAGGCCGCGCGATTCCAAGTTGCACAATCCGGATTGATAGGTGATGGTCTACCTAATCATAAAACAAAATATACCGTAGATTCGAAGAATTATAACTATGAACTGGAACCGGGCCAGAACAAGGTTGTAGTGCGCCTTCTCGCGCCAGAGGTCAATGGCGTGCAGGCAGCCAAGATTTATACTTTTCATCGTGGCAGTTATGTCATCGATGTTGAATTTGAGATCGTGAATCACGGTAACACAACGATTAATCCATTCTCTTATTTTCAGATGTTGCGGGATGCAAACGATCCCACGGACGCCAATACAATGGTTCATTCCTATACTGGCCCGGCGATGTACACAGATGAAGAAAAGTTTCTGAAAATAAAATTTTCCGACCTGGATAAAAATAAAGCGGAATATCCGACTAATGCGGATAATGGCTGGATAGCCATGCTCGAACACTATTTTCTGACGGCTTGGTTGCCTCCAAAAAATACGCCGCGTGAATATTTTGCTAAGCGTCTGGCGCCCAACCAATACACTGCCGGTGTCATTGCACCGGTCGGTGCGATTGAGCCGGGGCAAGAGAAGAATATTACGATGCCTTTCTATGCCGGTCCGCAAGAGCAGAACAAACTTGCAGAACTGGCGCCGGGTCTCGATCTGACGGTCGATTATGGGTGGTTGACGGTTCTTGCCAAGCCGCTGTTTTGGTTGCTTTCTTTCTATCATTCGTGGACGGATAACTGGGGAGCGGCCATTATTCTGCTGACAGTGACGGTCAAGCTGCTGTTCTTCCCATTATCGGCTGCGGGCTATCGCTCCATGGCAAAAATGCGAGTGGTGACACCTAAATTGCAGCGTATACGTGAGCAGTATGCGAGTGATCGCCAGCGTATGCACCAAGCCATGATGGAGTTTTACAAAGAAGAGAAAATAAACCCGATGGGAGGATGCTTACCGATTCTGGTGCAAATTCCAGTATTCATTGCGCTGTTCTGGACATTGCTGGCAGCGGTTGAATTGCGTTACTCGCCACTTGCTTTATGGATAACTGACATGTCAGTACCCGATCCATATTATGTGCTGCCAGTAATTATGGGTATATCGATGTGGATTCAATCGAAACTTAGTCCGACACCGGCGGATCCGATCCAAGCGAAAGTTATGCAGATCATGCCGATTGCATTTAGTGTTTTCTTTTTCTTCTTCCCGGCAGGTCTCGTGCTGTACTCACTGTGCAACAACATTCTCTCCATTGCGCAGCAATGGCAAATAACACGTATGTATGAGAATAAAGCTGAAAAAGACGCCAGCAAGGATAAAAATAACAGAAGGAAAAGTAAAAACAAGCCTGAATCAGCTAAGGAGAGTTCGCAACTAGACATTTTGCCTGATGCAGAAGAAACAGCGGCTCAAGCAGAAATGGTTTCCGCTGAAAACAATCAACAAGCTGAGAAAAAACAACAACCGGACCAGGTAGCAGTTGCTGCAAAAGGTAAAGCGCCAATAAAAGGAAAAGGTGTTCCTGCTGGCAAGAAAACAAAGAAAAAATAAAAACCGTAGGCGGTTATTGTGTATTCTCAATAACCGCCAGTGACCTTTTCAGCCTAAAGCAATCATGGAGATGATCAATAGTAAGTTCTGACATCATTGCAGCAATTGCAACACCACCTGGCCGGGGGGGGATTGGTGTGATTCGAATTTCCGGCAGGCAGCTAGCCAAGCTGGCGGAAGCGATTCTGGGTGAACTTCCCAAACCCCGATACGCCTATCTCAGTCAATTTCACGATACTGACGGGCAAATCATCGATCAAGGTATTGCGCTTTTCTTTCCGGCTCCCCATTCGTATACAGGCGAGGATGTTCTGGAGTTACAAGGACATGGCGGATCTGCGGTTATGGATTTATTGCTCAGCCGTTGCCTTGCGGCCGGCGCTCGCTTGGCGCAACCGGGGGAGTTTACGTTACGTGCTTATCTCAATAATAAAATTGATTTGATTCAAGCCGAAAGCGTCGCTGACATTATCGAAGCCAGTACCCATGAAGCTGCGCGCTGCGCCATCAATTCATTGAAAGGTCATTTTTCATCGCGGATCGAAGAACTCGTGAGCTTATTGATCAGGCTGCGCATGCTCATTGAAGCCACGCTTGATTTCCCCGAAGAAGAAACCGATAATCTGCAAACTTTGCAAATTATCGAAAAATTGGAGCATATCCGAGTTCTGCTTGAGCAGATATTTCTGGCGGCGCAGCAAGGCAATCTGCTACAGGAAGGTATTCGTATTGTTTTGATGGGCGCACCCAATGTGGGTAAATCCAGCTTATTGAACCAATTGACGCAAGAAGAGGCCGCCATCGTCACGGAGATTCCCGGAACCACGCGGGACACGATTCAGCGTACAATTTTCATTGCCGGTATGCCGGTTCATGTCATCGATACAGCGGGACTCAGAGAAACTGACGACGTAGTAGAACAAAAGGGCATTGAACGCACGCTCGCAGCAATCAAAGATGCCACCATGGTGCTCCGGTTAATAGACAGCAGCCGGTCGTGTATTGCGGAAGACTCAGTGCAAAATGCCATTCCTGTCGGCAAGCCGTACATCACCATATTTAATAAAATTGATCTGGTGAATGAAAATCCCAGAATCGAAGAACAAGAAGGGAATGGTGCGATTTATCTTTCAGCCAAAACCGGTGCCGGTATTGAGCTATTACGCAAGAAAATATTAGAAATTGCCGGTTGGCGCTTCAATCAAGCTGGCGAAGGTGTTTTTATGGCCAGGCAACGTCATCTGGAAGCATTGAAGGAAGCCAAACGGTATCTGGATAATGCGCAAAGTTTTACTCAAGGCGAATATCAATTGGAACTTCTAGCGGAAGAACTCAAACTGGCGCAAAACGTTCTGTCGTCAATCACTGGGCAATTTACTGCCGATGACCTGCTGGGAGAGATTTTTTCGCATTTTTGTATTGGAAAATAGTGTTACTTCCATACTCTTATAATTGTTCTCACGATAACTATTTGCTCGTGAGAGCAAATAGTGAAAAGAGCTAATTAAATCATAACCCTATCAGATACAAAGCTGCGCACACTAAAATCTACTGGCAAGTTGTTTTGTGAATCGGATGGGGGAGGGCTTTATATTGAAGTCTTGCCGACAGGAAAAAAGAGATGGGGTTTGAAATATCGTATTCCTACCGGCAAGCAAGAAACTATTCGACTCGGAGATTATCCGGCCTACTCTTTGTCAGAGGCTCGCACCTAGCGGGATGATTGCAAGTCATTGGCTAAACTGTCTCCTATGTCTTTGAAGCGGGGTGAACAAATTCCCAGCGATACAAACCCAGCGGTGAAGGAATTTGCGCAAGCATTCACCCGCAATTGGTGCTTAAAGGCTATTGAGAAGTCGAAGAATAAAGAAGCTAAAACGAAAGCGACGGATACTGTGGAAGCCTTTTCTTGGCGCTGGTACAAAGAAATCGTTGAGCCAGCGAATAGTAATCCCCGCAATATTCAGCGACTGTTGGAAAAGGAAGTGATTCTGGCCATTGGTACAAAAATCGTGGTGCTGATCAAATGGCATTACAGGCACGCAATGTGTTGAAACGATTATTTGCATACGCCATATAGCAAGGGAAAAAATCCGTTTCAATCCAGCGGCTGCAATCGAAGCAAAGTTCATTGCGCAAGTCAAGAGTCTTTAGGTAAAAGCGAATGGTCAATTCCTGGAGAGCGCATGAAGAAAGACAAACCTCACCTTGTTCTCTTATCCCGGCAGGCCGTGGCAATGTTTGAAGAATTGCAGAAATTGGACAGTGGTTCAGAATGGGTATTCCCAAGCAGTAGCAGCCTCGATCAACCGATTGCGAAAAGCACACTGAATGCAGTGGTGCAGGCACTGGAAATAGATGTACGTGATTTCGTTATTCATGATTTTCGTAGAACAGCATCAACACATTTACATGAAGCGGGCTTCAATTCCGATTGGATACATAATTAGCTTCCAAAGTAGATTAAGGAAGATACGAATGCTACTGATGAAGTTATTTTTCTGGTGAAATATACAAGTGAATACAGAAGGATCTGTTCGTGCAGATTTAGCTGGCGGCCATAAAAATTTGGTTTGATTGTTCTACAGCGCAGTCGAGCTTTACGGCTGAATCTTTATCATCGAAGTAACCGGTAATTTATGCACGATTACGGTGCAAAAGGAAAAGTGAAGTGAAATTTTGCGCCGCATGGAACTTGTTTAGAGCTTGTTGCCATTCGCTTCAATTAAAGCGCAGCTAATTGCAAATCCCATAACGGCAGTAAAAATGCTAAAAATTCTTACAGAGTTTGCCATTCAATCAGTACAACTTTTATGACATCGTTAATCGCGAGACAAGAAGCCATCGCATAAGTAAAAATTGCGAGTGTCTGCTGCCAGGGTAGTGCTTCGAGTCCAGGTAATTGCAAGAATGTCAGCGCGGTGCCGATGCAAGTAACCGAGATCAAAGCCATGAGGAGCATCCTGTTGGGCATGGTAGCCCAGAAAAAATGACGTTCCCGGGCTGACACAATAGAGAATACAGCAAAGTAGAACAGCGTCAGGAAACTGAAGGTATGCAGGGCATTATCGTTGTCCGCCAGGCCGAGATGCATCCAGCCAAACCACAGAAGCAAAAGCGACTCGATCGCCATGGCGATGCCCAGCACTACCGCTAATGTGATCGACCCTCCGATGTTCCATGTTTCCGGTTGCCTGGATGGGCGCACATCATCGGTAGCCAGCGCAATCTTGGCGAAATCCATTAGAAATACCAGCAATAGCATGGCAAAGGCGGAGATGACGAATTTTCCGGTTACCACGAACGCCACGGCCACGAAAGCGGCTTTCAAGATCGTCCGGCTGATCTTGTTGATGATCCACGTCAGAATGCGCTGGTAGATCATGCGGCCCTGTTCGATCAATGCGACGATATTGGTCAGGCCGGGTTCGGTCAGGATGACACTAGCGGCATGCTTAGCCACGTCGGTTGCGGTGCTGACCGCAATGCCGACCTCGGCCTGACGCAACGCAGGCGCATCGTTTACGCCATCCCCTGTCATGCCGGTCACATGTCCGGCAGCTTGCAGACATTGCACCACCCGATATTTATCTTCCGGGAAAACCTCGGCAAAACCATCGGCATGCGTTAACAAGTTGGCCGTTTCTTCGTTACTGCTTTGGGTATCTGCGTTTCTCAGATCGGTTACGCGCCGGATGTTGGCAAGTCCGATCCCGCGTGCGATTTCTCCAGCCACCGCCAGCGCGTCGCCGGTGAGCATTTTCACCGAGACGCCGAGGTCGCGCAGTGTGGCGATGAGTTGCCTGGCATCCGGACGGGGTGGATCGTACAGAGTGACCAATCCGGTCAAAACCGGTGTCGCCATTACCGGACCATAAGCCACGGCCAGTGTGCGGTATCCCGTGCGGGCGGATTCCGCGACACGGGTTTCCAGCATCTCGATTTCCTCCGGGCGCAGTTTGCAGGTTTGTGCAATGGTTCGCACCGCACCTTTCATCGCGCGGAATTGCTGCCCGTTCTGTTCTATGACGGCTTCAGTCCGCTTGGTTGCAGCATCGAAAGGAGTGAAGGAAACCGGTGTGAAAATGGGTATGCGGTCAAGAATCCCCTGTTTCTTCGCTTCGGCCAGAAATGCCAAGTCGATCGGATCCTGGTTAGCTTCTTGCGAAGCGAGCGTGCCGGCAAATAATACGTCGGATTCCGCCGCCTCTTGCCAAGGAATGATGCCGGTGATCGCCAGTTGATTTAGGGTGATCGTGCCCGTTTTGTCGACGCAGAGCACGGTCATCGTGGCCGCATCTTCCGCTGCACTGAGACGGGTAACCAATACACCGTGCTTCTTCAATTCCTTCGCTCCCATCGCCATGCTGACCGTGAACATGACGGGCAAGGCAACCGGTATCGCGCTCATCAACAGGACGAGCATGAGCGGAATGATTTCGATCAGGGGCGCATCGCGCATGAACGACAGGCCGAATACCAGGATGAGCACCGCAGCAATAATCACGAAAAGCCACCGGACTATTTTGGCTATGACGGTTTCGATATGAAGCTTCGATTGCGCTTGCTGCACCAATTCTGTGGTGCGGCCGAAGTAGGTTCTGGCGCCGGTCAGGATGACTACGCCGTTGCCCTCACCGTAACGGACGATAGCCCCCGATGTCACGACTTCACCCTGAGCTTTGTCGATATTCTGCGATTCACCGGTTAAAGCCGACTGGTCGATGCTCAATGTTCCGGAGAGAAGTTTGATGTCCGCCGGAATGATGTCGCCGGGACGCATGCGGACAATATCGCCTGGAACCAGCTCGCGCGCAGGACAAATCTGCCAATTCCCAGCGCGCAGCACCCGGGTGCTGACTTGCAAGCGCTGCCGCAAGGCAGCAACGACACCGGCAGTCCGGCGCTCCTGTAAAAAGCTCAATACGGCATTGACGATCAGCAGCGCGCTGACGACAACCAGATCCGAATATTTACCCAAAAGCAGCGACAAAATCATGATCAATTCCAGCATCCAAGCCGAAATACCCCAGAATTTGCGGAGAAACATCAGAACCGGATGATCTTTCTGCTCGACGACCTCGTTATAACCATACTCTTTCCTGCGATTAACTACCGCAGCCGATGACAAACCTTCATCGGGATTCACATCCAGTGCGGACAGTGTCGCGGGAATTGATGCGGAAGCAATGCCGGAATCATCGGTAGTAGGGGCCATGGCGCGCAACTCGATAACAAGATGGAATGTAATTTCAAACAACGTGGCTTTTTTATTCGGCGATCGCAGCAGATTATCTTGAGTGATCTGCTGGGAAAGCTCTAAAACTACTACACGCGGCCATGCTGCGTTGAAGCTGTCTTTTTCAGAGCCGCCCTAACCAATCATAGTTCCATAAGATTCATACAACCGGAGTGGCTTAATGCGATAGCGAAGATCGGGGGGCGGGTTTAGCGTGTGTGCACTGCAAGGATGGATTTAAACTTCATTAGGTTATCAACGGCTCCTTAAAACCGTTTTAAGGAGCCGTCTTGTTTTTGAATAATTAGGAGGAAAAATTAAAACTTGAAAGTCACCATGGTGTAACCGTAATTGGTGTCCTTCATGCCCGGGGTGAATGGAACCTTGTCGAAGTAATCGCCCTTAAACAAATGGCTATAGCCAAAGTCGAAGCTCACCCGTTTCAAGTAACTCCACTGCGGATCCCAGCCTAAGCTGAGGTCCAGCATGTGACCGAGAAAGCTGCCGGCGCGTCCGGTTGGGTCTTGCAGGCCGCTGCCGACAAACGCAGCGTGTTTATCCGCTAACCAGTATGCGCGATGCGACATCATCAGGCGCACGGTGGGGGTGGGAACGAGTGTGGCGCGGAAGCCGACAGGAGACAGCAGGTTAGACGGGAAGAACGGCCCGAACATACCGGTTGGACCATACTCGACCCGGCGTTTTGCGTATAGAATGTCGAAATTCTTGTCCGGATCGCGGTTTCCCGACGAGAAGTCGAATAAGTAAAGAGCCCGTAGCGGCATTGGTGTATTGAAGCTGTACCCGACTTCGCCATGATGGCGATGAGCGAACAGGCTCTTATCCCGCGTATCGCCGAACTGGTACATGGATTCGATTTCATAATCCATGCTGCCTTTCGTGGGCTTGGCGAATAACCTGAAACCAGTGGTCGATAAGTTGCGCTGTCTAAGATGATCGCTTTCGTTCAGCTGCAGGAAATAACCGTCGAAGTTGGCCCAACGCAGGTCGCGGTTGGTGACGTAAGCACCCGAGAAGTAGGTTTCGGGGGTGTTCCAGTTTAGCGATGTCGTCACCCGCTGCACCGGCCGGGCGCCAAACACGCGCAGACTCCATTTTTGATCGGTATTACCCATCATGAAGTGCAAGCCGTCAAATGCGGGCGATAAGGTTCCCCAGCGGTGCCCCCCGACCAGGCGGGCTTCACCTAAGTCCATCATGAAACGGCCGACTTCGAATTTCGCTGCGTAGCCCGTGCCGAGAAAGTTCTTGTCGTGCACACCGAGATGCATTTGGGTGAAGTCAAAATGATCGGCCATATTCGGGTTATGATCTTGCCCGAAATTGGCCAACGGGGCGCGCATATCGGTCAATTCAAGCGTGAACTTGAGCGGATCGATGATATTTTTGACTTCAAACAAGAAGCGGGTGCGTTGATGAACCTGATCATTGAATCCCGGAATGGCTTTGGTGAAGCCGTGATCGTATACGTCGTAACGTGTACGGTGCTCGATTGCGACATTGAGCCAGTCTGGCATCATGGCAGCGAGCGGCGTTTTATGCTCTTCCATCAGCTTGGTCAGATTGTCGAAGTCGAAACGCGTACTCCCCGGAGTTCCCAGCGCGCTGAAGGGCGCGCCATTGGTTCCATTGGCTGGCGCGGTTTTATTTTGAACGACGACGGACGGCTTTTTTGCCTTGTCCGTCTCCATTTTTTCTGCTTCCGCAGCGTATGAATGGTTACCGTTTAACAGTGACCCGGTAATGGCCAAGGCCATCCAACGGGCACGTCGTGCATTTTTCCAGGTCATTCTTTTTATCTCTCCCTATTTAGTTTTCAATGATGGATTTAAAAAACTTGTTGCCCTGGAAAATATTACTTACATAAAAAAGATTGCAATATACGCGTAAGCACGTATCAATAATCACATAAGGTTAAGCCCTTATATTTGGGAAATTTATAGATAAAGTCAAAGTTGAACTTAAATCTTTTTTATAACAAAATATTCACTTTACTTGGATGCATAATGTGATTGAAGCATTAAAAATTTTAAGTTTTAGAACATTATTTGACGCGATAGCGGATGCGGCGATAGTGATGGAAAACACCGGGCATGTCGTGCTGATGAATCCGGCCGCGCAACAGTTATTCGGTTACAACGAAAATGAGCTCATGGGGGTGGCGGTTGAAATGCTGATTACGCCACGCTACCGGAAGCAGTACCGCTATTATCAAACGCTTTTTTTGGACAAACCTGCCAAGCTGCCAATGGGAACCGGCAACGAACTCATCGCATGCGATCGTTCCGGACAAGAAATGCTGTTAGATGTGAGTTTCAGTCCAATAGAGGTACAGCAACAGCTATATGTTTTAATCACATTCTCAGTTTCCCGACAACGCTTGGAAGTCGAAGATACCTTGCGAGTGAGCAAAGAATGTTTACGCTTGGCGAAACAAGCCGCGAGTTTTGGTATTTTCGACTATGACTTCAAACGCGGTGTCGTTTATTGGGATAAGCAAATGCGTGAATTCTGGGGTGGTTATCCGGGGGAAATCATCAGTTATGAAGGATTTGTCGCCATGATACACCCCGCGGATCGAGCCGGGCGGCAAGCGGCTTTGGATTATGCGATGAATCCGGTCAGTCATGGTGCGTACAAGGCGGAATATCGTGTAATTGATCCGCTCAATAAAACCGAACGCTGGATTGCCGTTGCGGGACGGGTCTATTTTGAAGCCAATAATGCAACCCGGCTGGTAAGTGTTGCCCGGGATGTGACGGAACAGAAAATTTTCCAGAAACAATTGCGAATACCGCGTAATGAGACGGAAAAGATTCTTGAACAACAAGCGGCTGCGCGCACGGCTTCGGCTATCGCGCATGAACTCAACCAGCCGCTGACCGCGATATCCGCATATAGTGAAGTAGTTCTGCAGTCATTACGAAACGATAGCTTTGATGTTAATCGTTTGAAAAATGCGCTGCAGGGTTGTGTGGAACAAACGCAGCGCGCTGGACGTGGCTTGCACGAGTTGATTGCTTTTTTGCAAAAAAGCGAGCTGACAACCGAGCCACTGGATCTGAATGATGTGATACGCGAAGCGCTGCATATTGTTGTCAACGACGGATCTCAGAAATTCCGTGTGCGATTGAAGCTGGAAAAAGACCTTCCCGCTGTTCAGTGCAATCGCATACAAGTGCATAAAGTTCTTATGAATCTTTTCAGGAATGCCGCAGAAGCCACGCAAACCGCCGATGCGCCCAGTTTGACGATCATCACCCAGGTGCAAACCTTAAACAATAAAAGGATGGCATTAGTTATCGTGCAAGATAACGGACCCGGACTTGATCAAACCATGGCGAAGCGCGTATTCGAACCCTTCTTTACCACCAAGCAAACAGGCATCGGGATGGGGCTGGCAATAAGCCGTGCATTGATTGAAGCAAACGGCGGTGAACTCTGGGTAGAACCCGATGAAGAACCCGGTGCTAAATTTCATTTTACCTTGCCTTTTGCGCCGGAATCGTACTTGAGTTAACAGAGGTTTAATTTTCGATAGGTTATTCGGTTTAGGGAAGTGCGCTTCAACGCACGTAGCAAAATGGGATATCAAATGGCTAATAGCGAATTGAAAATAAATTTATCCTCGCTCGATGGGATTGATCATGTCCTGTCATCTCTTCCGCAAATACTAATGGTGATGGTGACTGGAATCATGCGAATGCCCTGGCGCGGCATGGCGAGCGTGATTACTTAACTGGGCATCGAACTACCGGTGAATGGCCATTTTGAGCTTTTCGATATGTGTGGAATAGGTAGTCTCCGCGCCATCCGGCAGTTCTTTGTACACAATTTGTATCTGGCCGGGTTGGGCCGCTTTCAATTCCGCTAATCCTGGCATGGTTGCGCCGTGAATCTTTTATCTTTTCCGGACCGGAGTAATCGCCTTTCTGGAATTTCTTGGCAATCCCGAACAAATTTCTCGCAAGGAATACAGCCTATCCGCACGATCCAGTGCCGATACGTGATAAGCCGGGGAATCAATCCGTCGCGCAACATCGAAACAAACAGCACCTGACTGGGCCAGCCGCGTTTCCGGCGGCATTAACGGCCAATCTTCCCAGGATCGTTCGAATTACCGGTCAGGCGTGACTCTTCGTATCTAACTTACTGTTTGTAAATACTATTATCGAAAACTTCGGAAGTGGTTCAACACCCCTGTTTGTAGGTTTATTGTGTTATTCTGCGTAGGAATCCATGATAAATCGCTGTCATTAATTGGGAATATCTGGCTCGCATAATTTCTGGTTAATAAGCAAAAAACCGGGTCGGATCGGGCAAGCCAAGTCCCAATCAGCCCATCTGCGATTCAAAAAATAATTAACAAAAAAATCGGCAACGACAACAACAAAAAGGAGTCCCCATGTCAAAACGTATCGTATTTATCGATTCACACATCCATAACTATCAAAGCCTGATCGCGCAACTGTCGGAAGGCGTGCAAGCCGTTCTGCTCGACGCCGGACGAGACGGCATCGGACAAATCCTGGCGGCGCTGCAAGGTAAGACAAACCTTGCAGCGATCGACATCATCTCGCACGGCTCGTCGGGAACCATCACGCTCGGTTCGGGCATCCTGAACAACGCCAATATCGATGACTACCAAGAACCGCTGGGGCAAATCGGCCGGCATCTGGCCGCAGACGGCGATATCCTGCTGTATGGCTGCGAAGTGGCCAAGGGGGAGGCCGGGCAAGCGTTCGTCGAGCGGTTATCGCAACTGACCTATGCAAATGTTGCTGCATCCACCAACCTCACCGGAGCGGCAGGACTGGGCGGGGATTGGCTGTTGGAAGCACACTGGGGCGCCATACAAACCCAAGCCATGCAATTTGCTTATGACGGCGTACTGGCGATCATCGATGGCACCATCGACGACAACACACTCACGGGAACCGCAGAGGATGACACGTTTACCGGCGGCGCGGGCAATGACACATTGATAGGCAACGGCGGAAATGACATCGCGGTATTTTTGGGCACCAAAGCCGGTTATGAGGTCTCAGTCGATGCAACCGGCCAGATTCTCGTCAAGGACATCAATCCAGCCGATGGCGATGACGGCACGGATACGCTGACCGATTTCACGACGCTACGGTTTGCCGATGGCAGTTTTCATGCTGATGTTATTGCAGGCGGGGAATTCCAGGTCAACACCTACACGACAGACTTTCAAGGTACCCCCAGCATCACGGGGCTCTCCGATGGCGGCTTCGTGGTGAGCTGGACGTCATTGGGTCAGGATGGCAGTCTCGCGGGCGTTTATGCGCAGCGCTATGATGCCAATGGGATGGCTTTGGGCAGTGAATTCCGGGTCAACACGACTACATTCGATATTCAATCCAATCCCAGCATTACGGCGCTCTCCGGTGGCGGCTTCGTGGTAAGTTGGATATCATTTGGTCAGGATGGCAGCGACTCCGGCATTTATGCGCAACGCTATGACGCCAGCGGGAATGCAGCAGGCGGCGAATTCCAGGTCAACACGACTACGCCCGATGTTCAGTTTATTCCTAGCATCGCAGCCCTATCCGGTGGCGGCTTTGTGGTGGCTGGCAATCAAGGGGGCAGGATGGCGGCGGCTACGGCATTTATGCGCAACGTTTTGATGCCAGCGGGAATGCAGCGGGCAGCGAATTCCGGGTCAACACAGCTACGGCTAGCGATCAAGCATTTTCCAGCATTGCAGCGCTATCCGATGGTGGCTTTGTGGTGAGCTGGCAGTCAAGCAATCAGGATGGCGACGGCTTTGGCGTTTATGCGCAGCGCTATGATGCCAGCGGAGTCCCCGTTCAGACTGGCGTTGAATTAACCGCGATCAACGATGCACCGAGCTTCACCCTGGGCGCCGACGAAACCGCCGGTGAAAACACCGGTGCGCAGACGGTAACCGGCTGGGCAACCGGTATCAGCGCCGGACCGGACGATGAAAGCGGCCAGATGCTGACATTCCTGACGAGCAATGACAACAACGCGCTATTTGCGGCGCAACCGGCGATCGATGCCGATGGCAATCTGACCTACACGCCTGCGGCCAACGCCAGCGGTTCCGCAACGGTTACGGTAAGCCTCCAGGACGATGGCGGCACCGCCAACGGCGGCATTGACACCAGCGCGGTGCAGACCTTCACGATCACGATCAACGATGTGCCGGTATTGAATGGGGTATTGATCAATCAGGTGGTCAAGTTCGACAGCAATCTGAGCTATGACGCAGGCGCTTTATTTAGCGATCCCAATGACGATGCCTTGAGTTTCAGCGCCACGCTGGCCAATGGCGACCCTTTGCCGGCTTGGCTGCAGATTTCGCCTGACGGGGTCATTTCCGGCTTGCCTGCCGCGGGTGATTCCGGCAGTTACGCGTTAGCCATCACGGCCACCGACACGTATGGCGCTGCCGTCAGCGCGCCGGTGAACGTTACTGTGACGGCATTCGATGCCGGGCAGCTGCTCTTTAGCACCAGCGGCAACGACACCTTGACGGGCACAGCCGGTATCGATACGGCTACGTACGCCTTTGCACCTTCCGCGGTCACCGTCTCGCTGGCGAACCGGGCGGCGCAGAACACCGGTCATGGCATCGATACCTTGAGCGGTATCGAGAACCTGATTGGCAGCGCGGCAAACGACACGCTGACCGGCGATCGGCTGGCCAATGTGCTGGATGGCGGCCCGGGCGCCGACCGGTTGATCGGCGGTGCGGGTAACGATACCTATGTGATCGACGATATTGCCGATGTCATTATTGAATTGGGCGATAATTTGGAAAGTCAAGCCAGTAATGGTAAAGCTGACCAGGTGCTGACCTGGATCACGCTGCCGGGGCTGGCCGATTATGTCGAGAATCTGACCTTGCTGGGATCGGCCAATGTCAATGCCAACGGCAACGCGCTGGCCAACACGCTGACCGGCAATGCCGGCGACAATGTGCTGGATGGCAAATCCGGCAAGGATGCCAT
Source organism: uncultured Nitrosomonas sp. (assembly GCA_964421895.1). Taxonomy (GTDB): domain Bacteria; phylum Pseudomonadota; class Gammaproteobacteria; order Burkholderiales; family Nitrosomonadaceae; genus Nitrosomonas. Next base: position 15,266 of record CAYQZF010000027.1, read on the forward strand.
GTTCGGGGGGGCTGGCAATGATACCTATGTGGTGGATAGCAACGGCGATACGGTAAGCGAAAATGCCGACGAAGGTGCCGATACCGTGCAATCGGCAATCTCCTACACGCTGGGCGGCAATATCGAGAACCTGACCTTGCTGGGCACCTCGAAACTCAATGGGACCGGCAACAGCTTGGCGAACATTTTGATGGGCAATAGCAGCAGCAATACGCTGGAGGGCCAAGAGGGCAATGACTCGCTCGACGGTGGCGGCGGCAATGATATTCTCACCGGCGGTCTGGGTATCGATCAATTCACCGGTGGCGCGGGCGCCGACACATTCAAATTCATGACATTGGCCGACAGCGGAAAGAATCTCAACCGCGACGCGATTCTCGACTTCTCCAAACTTGAAGCCGACAAGATCGACGTATCGGGCATCGATGCCAAATCCGCCACAACCAAAAATGATGCCTTTATGTGGAAAGGCATGGCTGCCTTCACGGCAGCCGGTGAGTTGCGCTATTTTTATGACGGCAGCAATGATGTGACGATAGTCGAAGGCAATGTCGATACCGATCTATCCGCCGATTTCCAGATTCAACTGGCAGGTAATATTGCATTGACGGCAACCAATTTTGCTTTGTAGCCAAGTTTGGATTGGGAATTTATAAACTCATGAGGAAGCTCTGAAAAAGATAGCAAGGCGGAATCAGGCGAAAAAGCGCAGTTTACGAGGTGCCGATGGGCATTTTGAGTCTGATTCCAGTATTGCAACTGAGGGTGGTAGTATTTCAGAGACTTCCTGAACGAAGCGAAGGGCGTATTTACACACCACATACCGCCGGATCAACCGCCTGGTTGATGAACTTTTCTATCCGGCTTGGAACATTTTTTACGTCCATCGCAGGGCATCAAGTTACAGGAAGATCATAAACTTTATCCAGTCTCAATAATTAAAATAAGGCCATCGCATTTGATGCAATAAAAGTTGCGTTAAAGTGTGCGGAGTCCATCGCATAAAAATCCCATTTTTTAACAAAAATTCAGTGCAGCTTAGGAATTAATTTGGCAAAATTGACCTATTTGCAGATAACCTTTCAATTACCGGGGAAATAAAATGAAATATAAGAGTCTTCAGGAGTTCAGCGCCCAAGTCGCCGAACGCAATCCGAATCAGCCAGAGTACATGCAGGCCGTGACGGAAGTCATTGAAAGTTTGTGGCCGTTCATATTGGAGCATCCTCGCTACGCCGAGCAGGGATTGCTGGACCGGCTGGTCGAGCCGGAGCGGGTGATTATATTTCGCGTATCCTGGGTGGACGATCATGGCGAAGTCAGAGTCAATCGCGGTTACCGCATCCAGCACAGCTCTTCCATTGGTCCTTATAAAGGCGGTATCCGGTTCCATCCTTCGGTGAATCTGTCGATTCTAAAATTCCTCGCGTTTGAACAGACTTTCAAGAATGCACTGACCACATTGCCGATGGGCGGTGGCAAAGGCGGTTCCGATTTCGATCCGAAAGGAAAAAGCCCCGGCGAAATCATGCGTTTCTGCCAAGCATTCATCAGTGAATTGTTCCGTCATATCGGTTCGGATACCGACGTGCCGGCGGGTGATATCGGTGTAGGCGGACGTGAAGTCGGCTTCATGGCCGGTATGATGAAAAAATTATCCAACCGCGCGGATTGCGTGTTTACTGGTAAAGGATTGAGTTTCGGCGGCTCGCTGATCCGTCCCGAAGCAACCGGTTACGGTACGGTGTATTTTGCCCAGGAAATACTGAAGCACGCGGGGCGCTCGCTCGAGGGCATGCGCGTTTCCGTTTCCGGCTCCGGTAATGTGGCGCAATTCGCCGTGGAAAAAGCCATGTCGCAGGGCGCCAAAGTGGTGACCGTATCCGATTCCAGCGGCACCATCGTCGATGAGGCCGGTTTCACGCCGGAAAAACTAGCGATCCTGGCGGAAGTGAAAAACCACTTATATGCGCGGCTCGATGAATACGCCAAACGCGTCAATGTCACCTATCTGCCGGGCGCAAAACCCTGGCATGTACCGGTACAAGTTGCTCTGCCATGTGCCACGCAAAACGAATTGAATGGCGAAGATGCGAAAATGCTGGTCAAAAATGGCGTGATTTGCGTCGCCGAAGGCGCCAACATGCCGTCGACTGCGGAAGCCGTCGAATGTTTCCTGCACAACAAAGTGCTCTATGCACCGGGCAAAGCCAGTAACGCGGGCGGTGTCGCCACGTCAGGCCTGGAAATGAGTCAGAATGCCATGCGCATATCCTGGACACGCGAAGAAGTCGACGCGCGCCTGAAAGAAATCATGCAAGCGATCCATAAATCCTGTCTGAAATACGGTACCAAAGCCGACGGCAGCGTAAACTATGTCGATGGCGCGAATATCGCCGGTTTTGTCAAAGTGGCTGAAGCGATGCTCGGCCAGGGTGTGATCTAAAGCCGGTCCGCCATAACAAAATTTGAAGTGGATTCCGGGCTCTTACAGCACCGCTGTGAGAGCCCGAGTTCATTGTAAAATAGCAATCAGCGTTTTTTCCTCCTGCCAGTAAATCCGTAAGGTTAATAGCCATGAAAAATTTTCTTTTTGCGTTGATACTATTAGCTTACGCTGGAACATCAATGGCCAATCAGGACAGTGATTTCCTCGGCGCCCGGGAAGCCTTTCAATCGGGCAACGCCAAACTTCTCGACGATTATGCGGCAAGGCTGCAGCGCCATGTGTTGTGGCCTTATGTCGAGTATTACCAGTTGCGCATGGCATTGCGCATAACCGATACCGCGCAAATCCGCTCTTTCCTGGCGCGCTACGACGGCGATCTGGTCGCGGACCGGCTGCGCAGCGACTGGCTGAAAATACTCGGCAAGAATCAGCAATGGCCGCTTTTTGAAGCCCAATATGCCTTGCTGGTTAATAAAGATACCGAGTTATTGTGTTATCACTATCAACACCGTCTGCATAGACGCGACAATACAACACTGACCGGCGCGCGTTCGATATGGTTTACGCCGTCCAGTCTGCCGGATAGCTGCACGCCCGTTTTTCAAGCGCTCATTGACAATAAGCAGATCACGCCGGAAGATATCTGGCGCAGAATCCGCTTGGCTTTGGAAGAAGGCCAAACCGGCGTAGCCACCCACGCGAACCGTTACTTGCCCGGCCATGAAGCGCTCAATAGCGCCGATCTGAATAGCGCTGCGAAAAATCCGCTGCGTTACTTGGACACCTTGAAGCAAAAAATCCACACGCGCAGTGACCGCGAAATTGTTTTATTCGCGCTGTTGCGCCTATTGCGCAATGATACCGATCAGGCTTATAAGCAATGGCTGAGAATCAAAAGCCAGCTTACCGCATCCGACCGTTCTTATTTCCTGGCCAGATTGGGGCATCGCGCCGCCATGCGGCATGATCCGCGCGCGCTGGAGTGGTTCCGGGAAGCGCAAAACACCCCGAATCCATATCCGGCATCGGATATCGTGCTGGCGTGGCAAGTACGCGCCGCATTGCGAGCTGCCAACTGGAATGAGGTGCTGAAAACTATCGACCGGATGTCACCGGCCGAGCAACACACGGATACTTGGCGTTACTGGAAAGCGCGCGCTTTGAAGGCAAAAGGCAAAACGCTGGACGCCAATCAAATTTTTATTCCGCTCAGCGATGAGCACAGTTTTTATGGTCAATTGGCCAGAGAAGAGCTAGGCACGATGCTCAGCATCGCGGAAAAAACCTATCGCGCCAACAATAGCGAAGTATCCACAATGGAGCGCAAACCCGGAATTCAACGCGCCTTGGCTTTTTCGCGCATGAATTTGCGCACCGAAGCACAGCGGGAATGGAGTTGGACGACGCGCAATTTCAGCGATGCTGAACTGCTGGCTGCGGCGGAAGTTGCGAAACGCCAGGGGTTATACGATCGCGCGATCAATACCGCCAATCGCACGCTCTCTCAGCATGATTTCAATTTGCGCTTTTTGTCGCCGCACCGCGCGGCACTCAAAAAAGTTCTGCAGCAGCATGAGCTCGACGAAGCTTGGGTATACGGTTTGATCCGCCAGGAAAGCCGTTTCATTGCGGACATCAAATCGCATGCCGGAGCAGCCGGTTTGATGCAGTTGATGCCCGCGACTGCGGAATGGGTGGCCAAGCAACTGGGCATAGCGAATTTCCGCCAGCATCTCGTAGTCGATGTGAATACCAATTTACAACTGGGCACGTACTATCTCAAACATGTGCTCAGCACATTGGATAATCAGCCGCTGCTGGCTTCAGCTGCTTACAACGCTGGACCGGGGCGCGCCAAACGCTGGCGCGACAATACGGTCCCGCTGGAAGGCGCGATTTATGCCGAAACCATCCCATTCAACGAGACGCGCGATTACGTCAAAAAGGTCTTGGAGAACTCGATATACTACGCCAAGGTTCTCGATCACGGACACGATGCGCCGCTGCTCAAG
>CAYQZF010000028.1:0-19568 GCA_964421895.1 uncultured Nitrosomonas sp.
CCATCTGCACGTCGAAGGGCAGATCGATCAGCACCGGGCCGGGCCGGCCGGAGCGCATGAGGTGGAAGGCCTGCTGGAACACCTGCGGAACCAGCGCCGGCTCGCGCACCGTCACCGCCCATTTCGTCACCGGCTTGGCGATGGCCTCGATGTCGACGGCCTGGAAATCCTCCTTGTAGAGCCGCGCCCGCGGCGCCTGTCCGGTGATGCAGAGAATCGGGATCGAATCGGCGGCCGCCGCATAGAGGCCGGTGATCATGTCGGTTCCGGCCGGCCCCGAGGTGCCGATGCACAGGCCGATATTGCCGGGCCGGGCGCGCGTGTAGCCGTCGGCCATGTGTGAGGCGCCCTCGACGTGACGGGCGAGGATATGGCGGATCGAGCCGCGCTTGCGCAGCGCGGCGTAGAACGGATTGATGGCGGCGCCGGGCACGCCGAAGGCGACGCTGACGCCCTCGCGCTCCAGCACCTTAACCGCCGCGTCGACCGCGCTCATCCTCGGCATGACATCCTCCCGCATGACTTCAGCGGCAAGAGCGATAGCCGCCCTGTCCGGGAGATGCGACACCGCTTCCACGATGCGGAAATGCGCATGAAACGATATTTTTTTCATTGAGTTAGGCGTTTTTATGTGCTAGAAAGGAAAATTATCGGGGCGGAGTCGCGCCATCTTTCCCGAATGGCGGAAACTTTCGCGCAAAGCCCGGCGGGCCGGGCCTTGCGCCCGTTCCGGGAGGGGCGAAATGGCGCGGCAGCCGGCGAAGAAACGCAACGCCCGCGGCGCGACGGCCGCGCGGCCTCGCTCCGAGCAGGTGCAGTCGCTGACCCGCGCGCTGACGCTGCTCAATCGCATCGCCGAATCTCCCGACGACGGAGCGACGCTCAGCGATCTCGCACAGCAGGTCGGCCTGCCGCCTTCGACCGCGCACCGGCTGCTCATCACCCTGGAGCAGGAGCGCTACGTCCGCTTCGCCGCCGACCGGCGGCTGTGGACGATCGGCACGCAGGCTTTCGTCACCGGCTGCGCCTTCATCAAGACGCGCAACCTCGTCGGGCTGGCGCGTCCGCGGCTGCGGCGGCTGATGGAAGACAGCGGCGAGACGGTCAATCTCGCGGTCGAGGACAAGGGGCAGGCGGTCTATCTCGCCCAGGTCGAATGCCGTCAGTTGATGCGCGTCTTCGCCCGTCCCGGCAGCCGCGTGCTCATGCATGGCTCCGGGGTCGGCAAGGCGCTGCTCTCGGGCATGTCCGACAAGGCGATCGCGGCGATCCTGCAACAGCACGGCATGCCGCGGCTGACGGCCAAGACGATCACGACGCCGGCCGAGTTGCGCGCGGAGCTCGCGCGCATTCGCGCGCAAGGCTACGCGGTCGACGACGAGGAGCACGCCGTGGGCTTGCGCTGCATCGCCGCCTGCGTCTGCGACGAGACCGGCGACATCGTCGGCGCTATATCCGTCTCCGGGCCGATTGCGCGCATCGACGCAGACCGGGTCGCCGCGCTCGGGCTGATGGTGGCGGAGGCGGCGCGCGCGATCTCCGTCGAAATGGGCGCCCCCGCCCGCCCGCCGGCGCGCATCGCCGGCCGCTGAACGGCGCGGGACGCGCGCGCCGCCGCCCGTCAGTTCTTCAACAGATCCGCGACCGGGATCGGCTGCGAGATCGTCCAGCTGGCCAGAACTAACGAAACGGCCTCTTGATACGCATAACGAGACAAAGCGGGAACATCAGGCGGCTCTGAGTAATGCGCAGCGCCGATGGAATGAGGACATCGCCGTAATAGCAGGGACGCCGATCACCACGACGTCGAAGCCGTGCAAGCGCTCGATCGCTGCGACGAGCGCGGTTGCGTCGGGCGCGCGGACGAGATCGACCCCTTGCGGGCGCAATCTTCATGCAACGCTCGAGGCGCGCCATTGATAGGCGGAGCCTTGCAGGTCCGCATCGGTGATCGCGACGGCGAAGATGCTGGGCATGCGGAACTCCTGCGCTACGGCGCACGGAATGTCGACATACGGTAAAACAGATATACGGCAATAGCGGAAAATCGCCTTACGGCATTATCGGGCTGCGTTCATACGGCTTCAACCGAATGCCGGAATGTCGGAATGCCGCAACGCCACGTTGCCGGAACGACGAATTGCGCGAAGGATGTGTTCGGGTAATGCGGTAAGTCCGCATTGCGGCAAGACCGTAAGGCGGTCCTGCCGTTTGCAGGATGTACCGGGACCCCTGCCCTGGCCTCTCGTACCCTTTGCCGTCCATTCAACCCCGCACCCTTTGCCGTGTTACGGCATCACGCCAATTCAGGAATGCGGTATTGCCGTATTGGCGTTGTCGGGAACCGGGGCGCGTTAAGCGAATGGTTGTTGCGGCGCGGACAGCCGCAGTTTCGGTCTTGCGACTGGTTGTTCGTGTTGGTCTGATAGAGTGTATGTTGGTTTGACAAGATACCGGTTTGTGGGCCAACCCGGGAGCGGCTGCCGGGCGCAGCCGAAGAGGCGCGAGCGTCTCGCGCCTGGCGGGGACGCCGATTTCTGCGCCACGGAGCCAAGGACCCCTGGCAGAAGGAAGGGGAAACCGCCGATAGCGCGAAAGAGCGCCGCCTCCCGCCGAAAGTCGAGGCTGCGAACCGAACCGTCCCAGGCCGACGAGAGCTGCGGAACGCCGCCGAAAATCGCATGGACGGGTTCGGCCAGCTGATCCGCGACGGTGTCGGGAAACAGATGATTTCCGACATCCCTGCGGCGCGTCAGAAGGGCTGCCTGCCCGAGACTTAAAAACTGCACGACAAACCATGCCGGAATGTGAGAATGTGCGGAAACGCGCTGGATGAGGTTTTCCGCACATGCTGGTCGGGTACATGCGCGTATCGACGAACGGCGACCGTCAGGTTCTGGACCTGCAGCGTGACGCGCTCCTCGCCGCCGGCGTCGATGAGCGTCACCTGTTCGAAGATCGAGCCACCGGCAGCCGCGGCGACCGTACCGGTCTCGCCAGGGCGCTGGCTTTCATCAAGCCCGGCGACTGCCTCGTCGTCTGGAAGCTCGATCGGCTCGGACGCTCGCTGCCCCACCTCCTCGCCACGGTCACCGATCTCAAGAAACGCGGCATCGCTTTCCGCTCGCTGACCGAGCAGATGGACACGACCACGCCGCAGGGCGAGTTCCTGTTCCACATTTTCGGTTCCCTCGCTCAGTTCGAGCGATCGCTGATCCAGGAGCGGGTCCAGGCCGGGCTCGCTGCGGCCCGGCGGCGTGGTCGCCGCGGCGGTCGTCCCGTCGCCATCGACGCTGAGAAACTCGCCGCGGTGACAGCCGCGCTCGATGGCGGCGCCACCAAGGCCGCTGTTTGTCGGACTTTCGGCGTCAAGCGCAGCACGCTTCTCGACTCCCTGGCCCGGATCAGTTGGTCTGCGGGGGGCAAGATCGAGGAGGGGTAAGTGGCGCGACCGCAACAATTGAACGAAGCGCAGATTGCGGAACTGTTCGACCCGCCGACCGAGCAGCGGGACTTGGTGCGCCACTTCACGTTGTCGGAAGCCGATCTCGGAGCGATCCGGCGCCGCCGCGGGGATCACAACCGCCTCGGCTACGCGCTCATGCTCTGCTACCTGCGCCACCCGGGTCGAGCGCTGCGCTCCGGCGAGCGACCGCCTCCGACCCTGCTCGCATTCGTCGCCGAGCAGATCGGGGTTCTTCCGGACGCGGTGGACGAGTATCTCGCGGCGGAGCGGAACCGCCAGCGCCATGCTGTCGAATGCCAGGAGCAACTCCGGCTTCGCCCGTTCGGCAAACGCGCCGCAGCCGAATTGGAAAGCGCCCTTCTCCCGCAAGCGATTGAGGACGATCGGCTTGCCCGTCTGGCGGAACTGGCTATGGAGACGTGCCGGCAAAGCCGGATCGTCGTCCCGTCGCCGGCCGCGCTCGAGCGGCTTTGCGCCAAGCTCCGCCACCAGGCCCGTGAGGAAGTCTATCGCCGATTGACCGATGGTCTCAGCGCCGAGCAGCGACGCAGGCTCGATGCGCTGACGCAGCGTCGGGAAGAGAGCGGTCAGACATGGCTGACCTGGTTGCGGCAGATGCCGGAGGCGGCCACGCCGGGCGCTATGCTCGGGTTGACCAAGCGCCTGGAGCATGTCCGTGCGATCGGCGCCGGGCCCGGGCGTAGAGGGTCGGTCCACCAGGCGCGCCTTGCCCTGCTTGCTCGCGAGGCTGGTCGCACCACCGTGCAGCATGTCGCCGGCTACGAGCGGCTGCGCCGCCACGCGACGCTGGCAGCGATCAGCCTAGACCTCGCCGCCAGCCTGACTGACCAGGCAATCGACCTGTTCGACCGCCTGATCGGCGCCATGTTTCGCAAGGCCGAGGGTCGCCATACTCGCGCCTTTCAATCCGATGCCCGGGCCATCAACGAGAAAGTCCGTCTTTACGCGAGCGTCGGCGCTGCGCTGATCGCCGCCCGCGAGGATCGCCTGGACGCCTTCGGCGCGATCACGGCAGTGATTCCGTGGGAGCGGTTTCTCGCAACTGTCGCCGAGGCCGAGACGCTGGCGCGGCCGCAGGAGTTCGATGTCTACCAGAAGCTCAGCGAGCACTATGCCGGGATCCGGCGCTGGTCGCCCGCCTTTCTCGACACGTTCCAGTTCGAGAGCGTGCCGGCCTCGGCTTCACTCATGCGCGCCATCGACGTGCTGCGCAAGGCAAACCGCGCGGGCCCGGCCACCCTGCCGGAATCCGCTCCGACGGCGTTCGTTCGGCGGCGATGGGCGCCTTACGTGCTGCCCGGCGGCGCCATCGACCGTCGTCATTACGAACTTTGTGTGTTGACGGAGTTGCGCGACCGGCTGCGCGCCGGCGACGTATGGGTCGTCGGCAGCCGGCAATACCGCTCCTTCGAAGAACGGCTGATTTCGAAAGAGACGCTGCAGGACCTGCAGCAGGCCGACATGGCGCCGGTCGCGGTCGAGATGGATTTCGATCGTTTCATCGAGAGCCGTCGCGCGCTTCTGGACGAACGGCTAGCAGCGGTCGACGCTCGCGCGAAGGGCGGCCTGTTGCCCGACGTGACGATCGACAAGGGCGCGTTGAAAATCGCGCCGATCGCAAAATCCACACCGCCGGAGGCTGACGCCCTGACTGCTCGCCTCTACGCCATGCTGCCGCGCATCCGCATCACCGATCTCCTGGCCGAAGTGGCGGGGTGGACGCTCTTTCCCGACTGCTTCACCCATCTGCGGACCGGCGAGGCGGCCGCCGACGGCCGCATTCTCATGGCGGCTCTGCTCGCCGACGGGCTCAATCTCGGCCTGACCCGCATGGCCGAAGCGTGCAGCATCGCCAGCCTCGGCAAGCTCGCCTGGACGGCCGATTGGCACATCCGCGAGGAGACCTATGCAGAGGCGCTGCGGCGTCTAGTCAATCAGCAACAGCGTGAGCCATTTGCGGTGATATTCGGCGGCGGCGTTGCTTCGTCGTCCGATGGGCAGTTCTTTCAGGCCAGCGGGTTCGGCCGCGCCGCCGGCCGCCTCAATGCTCATTACGGCCAGCAGCCGGGGTTCAAGGTCTACACCCATATCTCCGACCGCTACGGGCCGTTCTTCACCAAGGTGATCGCGGCGACGGCGAGCGAGGCGCTGCATGTGCTCGATGCGCTGCTCTATCATCAGAGCGAGGTCGCGATCCGTCGTCACCATACCGACGGCGGCGGCGATTCCGACCATGTGTTCGCGCTCTGCGCCCTTCTCGGCTTCCAGTTCGCGCCGCGCATTCCGGGTCTGAAGCACCGGCGCCTCTACAGCTTCGGCAGGCTTTCGGACTATCCGACACTCGAGCCGTTGATCGCTGGGCGCATCAATGTCTCCCTGATCCGCGCCCACTGGTCGGAAATCCTGCGCATCGTCGTCTCGCTGCGCACCGGCGCCGTGACCGCGTCGCTGATCATGCGTCAGCTCGCCTCCTATCCCCGGCAGAACGGCGTCGCCGCGGCGCTGCGCGAGCTCGGCCGGCTGGAGCGGACCCTATTCACTCTCGACTGGATCGAAGACCCCGACCTGCGACGGACGACTGGCCTGGAGCTCAACAAGGGCGAAGCCCGCAATAGCCTGGCGCGGGCGGTCTTCCTCCACCGGCTCGGTGAAATCCGCGATCGGACTTACGAAAACCAGCAGCACCGCGCTTCCGGTCTCAATCTTCTCGTCGCCGCGATCATCCTCTGGAACACGCGATATCTCGAGCGCGTCGTCGCGCCGTCGCCACGCTGCGTCAGACGCAGGACATCCCCGACCATCTGCTGGCTCACCTGTCCCCGCTGGGCTGGGAGCACGTGAACCTGACCGGCGACTACGTCTGGGGAGCTGAGCACGCCATGTCGGAAAACAATGCCGGATTGAGACCGCTGCGCACCTTGTCCGAGCCCTCTCTCAGAGCCGCCTGACGTTCCCGCTTTGTCTCCTTATGCGTATCCGGAGACCTTTTCGTTAGTTCTGGCCAACAGACGCTGCCCATGCAGCTCGAAACCATGCGCGCTTAGGGGTCATCGTGGAATCTTCCCCAAATCGTACGCTAGGGAGTTTTTCGAGCGGAGTGTGAAGCGCTACCGCAGCCTGTTTCGCTTGGCGATCTCGGCGGTGGCTTGGCTGAATAGACTGCGTGGAATGTTGATCAGCGCGAAGCGGCGGCGCTCTTGCGGCAAATCATCGGCGTCCGCCTCGACGACGATCTCGACAGTTTCGTCGCTGGCGTGAATTTCGATCCGCACGGGGCTGTCTTCAAAATCGACTTCGTGCCTTCGGCCGGATTTGCCGCGAATAATGGCATGGGACATGAGCGCGCCTGTACTGTGACGGAGGAGGTGATCAGTTCGAACCTGCGCTAGCGGGATCGCGCCCCATCTCGGCAAGCGCGGCGTAGAGCGCGGTTTTGCCGACTTTGATGCGAGCCGCGACCTCTCGAACGGTAAAGCCCTGCGCGCGCAAGGCTTGCGCGCGTTTGAGCTTTTCGTCGGTCACGACCGGCTTGCGTCCGCCCTGGCGTCCGCGCGCCGCCGCGGCGTCGAGACCGGCGCGGGTTCGCTCGCGGATCAGGTCGCGTTCGAACTGTCCGAGCGCGCCGAAGATGTGAAAGACGAGCCGTCCCCCCGGCGTTGTCGTGTCGATAGCCTCGGTGAGGGAGCGGAAGCTGACGCCGCGCGCTTCCAAGGCGTTGACCGTTTCGATCAGGTGCGGCAGCGAGCGGCCGAGACGATCGAGTTTCCATACCGTCAGAACATCGCCCTCGCGCGCGAAGCCGAGCGCCGCCGTCAACCCGGGTCTGTCGGCTTTGGCTCCTGACGCCTTATCCTCGAAGACGCGGGCGCAGCCGGCCTTGGCGAGCGCGTCGCGTTGCAGCGCCAAATCCTGATCGGTCGTCGACACCCGCGCGTAGCCGATGGCCGCCATGGCGCCGCCCATTGTCCGTAAATCCGTCCGACAATCTATCTGTCCGGAAACCCGTCGTCAAACACATTAACGGACGCAATGCGGTTTGGCCGGCAAAGGAACCCATGACGGCCAGAGGGGGGAGCGCGGCTTCGCAACATGAAAAAGCACGAAATTCTCTCGTCGCAGTCGCGCGCCGCGCTATTCGATCCTCCAACCGATCCGGCGGCGATCGTGCGGCATTACACGTTCTCGCCCGAAGACTTGGCGTTGATCCGCCAACGGCGACGCGCCGCCAATCGAGTCGGATTCGCCATCAACCTCGCCTATCTGAGGTTTCCAGGCCGCGTGCTCGGCGTAGATGAAAGACCGCCCGCCAACATGCTCGCTTTCGTTACGGCGCAGATAGGCGGCGATCCCGTGGACTTCAGCGCGTACGCACAACGTGGCGAAACACGCCGGGAGCATCTCGGCGAACTTGAAGTCTACCTCGACGTTCGCCCGTTTCGGCGCGACGACAAACGAGCCGTCGCGCAAATCGCAATCGAGCAAGCGACAGGCTCGGATCGCGGCGACATCATCGTCACGCCGATGGTGGAATATCTACGGGAGCAGCGCACCCTGCTTCCCGCCGCTGTCACTTTGGAAAACGTCGCTCTCGCGGCGCGCGCGGTTGCTCGTAAGCGCGCTTATAAAAACCTTGGCGAAGGCCTCTCGCCGGAGTCCGTCGCGGGATTGGAATCTCTTCTCGCCGTCGCCAAAGGCGAAGAGCGCACGCCGTTTGCTTGGTTGCGCGATTGGCTGGAAGCGCCACGCCAGAAGAATCTTCTCGCCGTCGTCGAACGGCTCGAAGTCGTGCGCAAACTCGGCGTCGAGCCGGATCGGGAGAAGCGCATTCATCGCGCCCGCTACGCGGCGATCGCCAAGGAAATCGCGATTTTCGTCCCTCGCGACATCACCCGCTTCGATGCGCCTCGCCGTTTGGCGACGCTGGTCGTTTTCGCCCGCGAGATGGAAGCAGCTCTCACCGACGCCGCGCTCTCGATGTTCGACAAGATGCTGGGCGCTGTTTTCCGCCGCGCCGATCGCGCTCACAAAGACAATGCGCTCGACCGAGCCAAGGCGCTTGACGCCTCCACGCGCGCCTTGCTTTGCGTGGCCAAGGCCATGCTCGACGCCAAGGCGAAGAACGAAGACCAGGTCGCGGCCGTCGAGCGAGTTCTCGGATGGGAACGCCTGAAGGCGCTCGTCGCCGCCACGGAAACCGTCGTCATCGACGCCAGACCCGACAATCTCGGCGAAGTCGTCGAGCGCTACGCGAGCGTTCGGCGCATGTCGCCCGTCGTCCTCGGCGCGTTCGCCTTCCGGTCGTGGAGGGAGAACGATCCGCTGCTCGCCGCGCTCGATCTCGTGCGCGAACTCCATGCCGGCGGCGCGAAGAAACTCCCGCCACGAGCGCCGATAGCTTTTCTGCGGCCTATATGGCGCAAGCTCGTCAAGACCGACGCGGGACTCGACCGTAGGGCCTATGAGGTCGCGGCCATGATGCATTTGCGCGAGCGGTTGCGTTCGGGCGACGTTTGGGTCGAGGGCAGCCGCGCCTTTCGCGCTTTCGACGACTTCCTGCTGCCGCGCGACGCTTTCGAAAGTCGGCGCGCGGTTGGTGAATTGACTCTCGCCGTTCCCAATGGCTTCGAGGCGTGGCGCGACACGAAAACAAGGCTTCTGGAAACCCGCCTCGGCGAGATCGATGCGCTCGCCGCCGCCGGCGACTTGCCCGAAGCGACGTTGACCGAGGAAGGGCTCTCGATCAGCCCGATCCGCGCTTCAGAGAACGAGGCCGCCGACGCGCTCGTCCGCCGCCTCTACGCCATGTTGCCGCGCCTGCGCGTCACGGAATTGTTCGCGGAAGTCCATGGCTGGACGGGCTTCGCCGATCGCTTCGCGCATTTGCGCACCGGCGCGCCGCCAGACAACGCGCGCGCCTTGATGACCGCCGTGCTCGCCGACGCCACCAATCTCGGCCTGACGCGCATGGCGCGCAGCGCCGGCGCTTTCAGCCATTCCCGGCTGTTGTGGATCGCCGAATGGCATGTGCGCGAGGAAACCTATCAGGCCGCGCTCGCCTGCCTTTCCGACGCCATCCATGCGCAGCCGTTCACGAAACTCTGGGGTGACGGCGACACGTCATCGTCGGATGGCCAGTTCTTCCGCGCCGGCGGCCACGGCCACGCGCGCGCCGAATACAACGCCAAATACGGCTCCGAGCCGGGGGTGAAGTTCTACACCCACGTTTCCGATCGCTACGCGCCGTTCTACGCGAAGGTCATCGCCGCGAACGCCAGCGAAGCGGCGCATGTCCTCGACGGCCTTATGCACCACGAAAGCTCCCTCGACATTCGCGAGCACTATACCGACACCGCCGGCGCCATCGATCACGTGTTCGGTCTCTGCCAGTTGCTCGGGTTTCGCTTTGCGCCGCGCATTCGCGACCTCGCCGACCGAAGGCTCTACATCGTCGGCGCGCGCACGGCTTACAAAGCGCTCGATCCTCTGATCGGCGGCGTCATCGACTTGCGCGTCGTCGCCGAAAACTGGGATGAAATCCTTCGCCTGGCGGCGTCGATAAAGGCCGGAACCGTCGCGCCCTCGGCGATCCTGCGCCGTCTCGCCGCCTATCCGCGCCAGAACGCGCTCGCCAAGGCGCTCAAGGAGATCGGCCGCCTGGAGCGCACCTTGTTCACGCTCGACTGGATCGGCGACCCCGCGCTGCGCCGCCGCGCGAACGCCGGTCTCAACAAGGGCGAAGCGCACCATGCCCTCAAGCGGGCCGTGTTCTTCCACCGGCTTGGCGAAATCCGCGACCGCACCTTCGAAAATCAGGGCTACCGCGCCTCCGGCCTCAACCTCGCCGTCGCCGCCATCATCCTCTGGAACACCGTCTATCTCGGCCGCGCCGTCGATGAATTGCGCTCGCGCGGCGAAATCATCGCGGATGATCTTCTTACCCATGTCGCGCCCCTCGGCTGGGAGCACATTGCTTTCAATGGCGACTACGTTTGGCCCGTTGAACCGCTCGCCAACGCCTTCCGGCCGCTACGAAATCCTCGCGCGGAGTTCCTGGAGGCGGCTTAGCGTACGATTTGGGGAAGATTCCACGATGACCCCTCTTTCAGAGCCGCCTGATGTTCCCGCTTTGTCTCCTTATGCGTATCCGGAGACCTTTTCGTTAGTTCTGGCCAATAAGGATTCGGCTTGAAACGAAAGTTGCCGAAGAACGCCCGCCGATGTAGATATGCAGCCTGTCCGATCTACATCGATCCTCGCCATGCCCATCAACGTCAACAACCCGGAAGCCGACGCGCTGACGCGCGAATTCGCGGCGATGGAAGGCGTCGGGATCACCGACGCCATCGCGATCGCCATGCGGGAAGCCATCGCCCGGCGCCGGGCGGCGGAAACGCCGCTGGCGACCGCGGCGCGCCTGCGCGAGAAACATGGCGTCGCGCTCGGCCCTGGCGCGCGCAAGCCGCTGCCCCGCGCGGCGTTCGACGCGATGTGGGGCGAGCCTTCCCCGCCGGGCGTCGACTGATGTTCGTCGACGCCTGCGCCATCGTCGCCCTGCTGTCCGACGAGCCGGAGGCGGCCCGCGTGTCCGCGGCGCTGCAATCGGCCGTAGCCCCCATGACCTCGCCCGTCGTCGTGCTGGAGGCGGCGCTCGCCCTCGCCCGCCCCGACAAGTTCAACCTTCCCGTCGCGGCGGTCGAGGCGCTGCTGCGCGATTTTCTCGACCAACGCGGCATCGCCCTGCGCGACCTGCCGCCGGCCGCCGAAACGACCCGGCTCGCCCTCTCCGCCGCGCATCGCTACCGTTCGGGCCGGCGCGGCCTTAACCTCGGCGATTGCCTGCATTACGCCTGCGCAAAGTATTTTGGCGCGCCGATTCTGGCGACGGGCGGGGAATTCACCCAGACCGATCTCGAAACCATTCCGTAAGCCTCCCGCCCTGACGCAGTCCATACCCTTCGTTTCAGCCTCCTGCGAAGGCTCCGGCGGCTCGACGAAAGTCAACGGGTTGGGCTTGCGGTCGACGCCGTGAAATCCGGCAAGCCGACGCGCGGGGGACTCGGCATATCGGAAATTCCTTGTCTTCACGGAGCTTATGCTGTAATCATAAATTCATGAATTGTTATTTTCATGAACTCATGACTTATGGAGGCCCGGCGTGTTCGGCGTCATAACCCTCGTCACGCCCAAGGGCGGCACAGGCAAGTCCACCCTTGCGCGCAGCCTTGCCGCCCACTGGTCGCTGCTCGGCCACAAGCCCGCACTGGTGGACGCCGACCCGCAACAGACGCTCGCCGCCCGCTACAACCCGGACGGTCCCATGGCGGGCGTCCCCATCGTCGCCGAGCCGGAGGAGCGCGTCGCCGAGGTCATCGGCGAACTGCGGGCCAGATACGCGCCCGTGATCGTCGACACCGCCGGCTTCCGAAACCGCACGGCCATCACGGCGCTGGTCGCCACCGATCTTGCCCTCATCCCGCTCAAGCCGGCCATCGAGGACATCGAGGCGGCGGTCGCAGCCTACAACCTGATCCAGGAAATCAACGCCACGCCCGAGCGCAAGAAACGCCCGGTGCAGTGCGCCATGGTGCTGACCATGACGATGAGCGCAACCGTCATCTCCCGGCATGCGCGAAGCCAGGTCGCCGAAGCGGGCTACCCCTTGCTCAAAGCCGAGATGGCCAACCGTGTCGCGTATCCGGAGGCCGGCATCGAAGGCCTGAGCCCGAGCCTCGTCGCGCCTGACGGTCCGGCGGCGCGCGATATTGCGGCTATCGTCCATGAAATCATGAATTTAGAAATTCATGAAAATACCGCTTCAAGGCGGAAGGCGGCTCGGGCATGAGCAGCAAACCCAGCAAGCAGCTTGGCTCTCTCTTGGCCCGAGTCCCGGCGGCGACCGCGTCGGGGCAGGGGGGTGTCGCGCGTCCCGCTCCCGTCGCTTACGCGACGCCGCCCGTCCCCGCAGCCGCCGCTGGCGCGCCGGTCAGCGAAAGCGCGGAGGAAGTGCCGTTCCAGGTTCTCATTCCCAAACACGTGCGCATCCAGCTGGACCGTCGCCATGCCGAGACCCGCAAGTCGCTGCGCATCCTCGCCCTCGAGGCGCTACGCGCGGACGGCTATCATGTCACTGAGGAGGATCTGGCGGGCAAGCGGGGTCGGAAAAAATCATGAATTCGTGAACTCATGAAATGATATTTTCATGACTTCACGAATTCAACGGGTGGCGCTTCGCGTAGCTTTTGCAGAATGCAATAAACGCCCCATCGGCGTTGTCCGGCGCGGCCTTGCCCTTCGCCCACATCCGCCACTCGTTTTCAAGCGCGTAGACGTCGTATCCCGGGCAAAGCTTGCGGACTTTCTCCATCGTGTCCGACCGTAACGCGAGGCCGCTCTGCGGCGCGGCGGACGGGGCACGGAGCGCGTCGAACTCCATCGACTCGACCGTGCCGGAAAGCCGCGCCTTACGACCTACCCGGCTGTAATTCAGCTCGCGCTCGACCTCCCGCAGCTCCAGCGCATCCTTGCGCATCCACGAAAGCCGGACGCCCGTAAACCGCTTGCCTTTGCCCTTGATAGGCTCCGCCGCCACCGTGAAGTCGGAGAGGTCGCTGACCTCGCGCACCGCCGGCGCGATCGCAAAATTCTTGAAATTAATCCAGGTCCTAAGCTTTCCGGCGGGAACGCCCAGAAAGCTGCGAAAATCATCGATGCTCATGTCTTCGAACGTGCGCGCCATGTTGCCGCGCTTCTGGATCATTTCATACAGAGCGAGCGAATATTTACTCGACAAGGCGAACATGATTTGCTTGTGCAGCCGCGCGAAGACCCGGCTCTCGGCCACGATTTCGCGCATGAGCGGCTGAAAATCATACAAAATATACCCGTCGTCGGCGTCAGGGATGACGTTGCCGCCGAGCAGTTGCACACGCTTGGTCACCCATCGCTTGCCGTCAAGCACGCGCAACTGAACGATCGCCGACATGAGGCGGCGGATGGAGTCCTCCAGCCGGTCAGTGCCCTTGTGCAGGGTGTTCTGCAGATCCCGCTTCTGGATGACATGCTGAACGGGCTCGACAATCTTATCCCAGGCGTTGGCAAGCAGAAGATTGTAAATGCGCCGGTCCGTAAGCGTCAGCGGCGTCATTTCGATAATGTCGACAAGCTCGCCCGGTTTGACGATCGAGGCCTCATTGGGCCGGGCGTCAAGCGTGCGCTGAAACTTCGGGTTTGCCGGGGTCGATTCCATAGCTCGCAGTCCTGCGAGTGACTATGCCTAGCTCTCTTCGATTTTCAACTAGTTTATCGGCCTCCCCCAAAAACTATGCGATGGATCCTCATGAAGTTAACGATTTCAGTTAGTTACGCTCTCGCCCCCAAAAACTATGCGCTAACGGCGTCGAAAACGCTCCTTTGACGCGCTTGCGCCCGCCAGGACCAGAAAGGCCGCATATCGCGACCCCGCCCGGCCTGTGGAAACCTCCCCCCAAAAACTATGTTTTCTCCCCCAATAACTATGGATTCCGCCCCCAATAACTAGCTTTTCTCCCCCAATAACTATGGATTCGCCGCGCAACTCGTTGATTTACAATAGCAATTTGGCCCTAGAACACTAGAACACTAAAAAGAACATAGAACACTAGGGCGACAGACGGAGTCCAACGCCCCAGACGCGACGCCTTGCGCTCTTTCAAAGAGCCGCCCTGACGGCCTCTCACCTCCCACGGACCGGCTCTCGCAACTCCGATCCGCCACGCCGGCTTACCGGAACGGACAGAGGCAGACGAGGCTCGCCGGAGCAAATCCACCGACGCTCACCACTCGACGCGGGAAAGGGAAAGATCGAGCGCGGGCTTGCGGAGAACGCTGAGCGGCTTTTGGCGGCGCGGGTCCCAAAGCAGGCGAGAGGCGACGGGCCGCCAGCGAGCCTGGAAAGGGCAGCCAAGGGGGTTCTGGCGCGGCAGGGTCGCGATTGGGAGCGGCGGCGGGCGGTCGCGCATGTAACGGGGCCGGCAAATCCACCATGCTCGCCGCCGCGCGGTCTGGGAGCACGGCGGGTTCGCGGTGCGCGGCGCTCTCCGGCAAGGCGACCGAGGGCGCTTCAGAGGATGGGGCCGTGAACGGGGCATTCGAGCTCGCGCCGGCGAGGACGAAGGCGTCGGGGCCGGCGCGTTCGAGGCTTTGAGCGCGCCGATCGGCGCCCTTCGCGGCGCACCGGCGCGGCGCCGGATTATTCACCGACGCTCGGCGCCCTGGCGAAACGGCTCGACGAGGTCGGCGGCGGCGCTCGCGCGGTCGGGAGCCGTGGCTGGCGCTGGCGACGACGCCCGAGTGGGACGCCGCTGCGCTTCACGTCAGGACGGCGGCCGAGGCTGACGCCGAACTCGCCGCCGCCGGTCATGCCGGAAACCTCGCACCTCGGATTAAACCTCTGAACTTTCGTTCGAAAAGGTGTCAGCTCGATGTGCGGGGTAAGACCGCACATCGCGAAAACGCAGCATAAATCCTTGAAACGAAACGACCGCCCGACGCCGCGCCTCGCGGCCTTTTATCTTGCCATCCTCCGGTCGTGCGATCCGCTTTCCGCCTGTTTTCCCGCTGGAGCGCGCGGCGGCGCGATAGCGTGCGCTCGGGAAGGATCGCGGTCACGGCCGGATTCCGTCGGCGGCGCGGACGACAATCCGTCCGGTCGGTTGCGGCGCAAGGACCAAGACATCGCACGCCGGGGACGCCGCGATTCTCTCGTCTCGGGGCGTTCCGTCGTCGCCGGCGCCGCGGCCTCGCCGCGGCGGTTGTGCGGCCGGTTTGTTCGACGGCTGCGCGACAAACAACGGCGCTCGCTTCCACGGCGACGAAAACACAACCGCTGTTTGGACCGGGCAATTGCGGTGTCGTCGAGATTGCGCGCGACGATGGCCGCGCAGGCGCGCGTTTCGGCCGGCAGCGAACGGACCTTCAGCGACGCCTCGTACCGCGCGGGACCGGCATTGTCGGCCGCAATCCATCCGGGAAACCCGCAGCGTTCGTTGAGCTCGCGAAGGAATGCGGAACCCGCGATGATGTTGTCGTGGGAGTCGCAGGGATCGGCGCCCAGACGATGGCGAAAGCGCAAGTCTCCCCAGGTCTGCGGCACGTCTGCATAAGCCCCGTCGCGCCTTTCGGCGACAGCGTGCGTGCGTCGCCGTTGCTTTCGGACTTAAGAACGGCGCGCATCGAGGCGACCGGGATGGAGAAGCGCTGCGCTGCTTCCGCGAGCGCCGCCTCATGGGCCTTGCGCGCCGAGGAGCGGGCGAAGGTCGAGCTTTGTGCGCGCTTGCCGGACCCGGCGAGACGCCAGCGAGGAACAGGCCGGAAAGGAGACGGGAGACCGCCGGACGCATGAATCCTTTGCGCTTGTAGACGTCAGCTTCCGCGCCTGAGCGCGTCGGCGGCGACGGCGAGCGGCAGCGAGAGCGAGAGCGGCGCGTCTTCGAGGGCGAGCGCGCCGTAGCTGCGACACCATTGCGCGGCCCGCAGTAGGAGAGCGCCGCCGAGGCCGCGGCCTTTCACGGCGATCTCGACAGCGAGGCGGCCGAGCCGGAACACCGGCGCTTCGTAACGCGCCAGCCCCTTCTTCGCGAGCGCGGGTGTCCGGGCATAGTCGAGCGACGCGGGGCTCAGCGTGTAGAACCCGAGGACGCGCGCCGGCGCGTCGGACGGCGTGGCGACGAAACACTTCGCGCCGCCGCTCTCATGGTTCTGGCGCGCGAACTTTCGCAGATAGAGGTTGAGGTCGGTGTCGCCGCAATCGAAGGCGGCGCGGTCGTGCAGCTTGGCGATCGGCGCCTCGCTCCAGACGAGCGCCGTCATGGCAAGGTGAAGCCGGCCTTCGCGGCGCGCACGAGACGGTCAGGGGCGGCGGGCGGGTTCTCCAACAGCGCGAGCACGCGCAAGGAGTCGCGCTCGGTGAGCTGCAGCCGTTCGGCCTCGGCGATGTCGGCTTCGGCCTTCGGCAACACCTGTTGATTTCCACTGAGACCCGACCCAGGCGGCGCCGGTTTTTCCACCGCGAACTGACCCATGTTCGAACCTCTTCCCCTCGGCAGAAGCGAGGGAACGCGGAGTGATCGCCATGGAGCTACTGAGCGTCATCCGACGCTGGCGATTCCGGCAGCAGTTCTCGATTCGGGAGATCGCACGGCGCACGGGGCTGTCGAAGAACACGGTGCGCAAATACCTGCGGACCGACAGCGTCGAGCCGAAGTTCAACACGCCCGATAGGCCGAGCCGGCTGGACCCGTTTGCCGACAAGCTTTCGCACATGCTGCGCCAGGAGGCGGGCAAGTCGCTCACGCCGACAGCCCGCGCGGCCGCGGGCCGCCGGTCGCCCAGTCGAGCAGCTCCACCGTGTGGACGACCGGCAGCGCCGTGCCGTTGGCGATCTGCGTCATGCAGCCGATATTGCCGGCCGCGATCAGCTCCGGCGCCAGGCTCTCGATATTGGCGACCTTGCGGTCGCGCAGCTGCGTGGCGATTTCCGGCTGCAACAGATTGTAGGTTCCCGCCGAGCCGCAGCACAGATGGCCCTCCGGCGGATCGAGCACGACGAAGCCCGCCTGTCTCAACAGCGCCTTGGGCTCGGCGCGGATCTTCTGGCCGTGTTGCAGCGAGCAGGCGCTGTGATAGGCGACGCGCTGGCCGGTGGGATGCGCCGGCGCCTGCAGGCCGATCTCGCTCATCCATTCGCTGATGTCGCGCGTCAGCGCCGCAATCCGCTTCGCCTTGTCGGCGAGCTCCGGGTCGTCACGGAACATGAACCCGTAGTCCTTCACCGTCGTGCCGCAGCCCGAGGCGTTGACGACGATGGCGTCGAGCCCGCCGGTCTCGATCTCGCGGCTCCAGGCCAGGATGTTGGCGCGCGCGAAATCGTGGCCGGTCTCCTGGCCGAGGTGATGGTTGAGCGCGCCGCAGCAGCCGGCGCCTTCAGCGACCACGACCTCGCAGCCGTGGCGGGCAAGCAGCCTGACCGTCGCCTCGTTGATCTCGGGTGCCAGCACCTTTTGCGCGCAGCCGGTCATCAGCGCGACGCGCCGGCGCCTCGCCGTCTGCGCGGGAAACACCTGCGCGCCGTCGGTCGCGGAGCGCGCCGACAGACGCTTGGGCACGAGATCGAACGACGTCCGCAACGCCTTGGGAGCGAGCCGCGCGAAGGGTTTGGCGAGCGCCGCCGCCTGCATCGCCAGCCGGAACAGGCGGGGGCGCGGCAGCACGTAGCCCAGCGCCCGGCGTTGCAGCCGGTCGAACCAGGGCCGGCGATAGGTCTTCTCGATGTGATGGCGGGCGTGGTCGACCAGATGCATGTAATTGACGCCCGACGGGCAGGTCGTCATGCACGACAGGCACGACAGGCAGCGGTCGACATGCTTGACCACTTCCGCCGTCGCCGGCCGGTCGTTCTCCAGCATGTCCTTGATGAGATAGATGCGGCCGCGCGGGCTGTCCAATTCGTCGCCGAGCAGCGTGTAGGTCGGGCAGGTCGCGGTGCAGAACCCGCAATGCACGCAGGACCGCAAAATCTTCTCCGACGCCGCGACGGCGGGGTCGGCGAGCTGGGCGGGGGTGAAATTCGTCTGCATCGCCTTAGCCGCCCTCTCGCATCCGTCCGGGGTTGAGCACGTTGGCCGGATCGAAGCCGGCCTTGACGCGCGCCGTCAGCGCCGCCAGCGCGCCGTCGAGCGGTTCGAACACGGGCACGCGCCGGCGCGTCGCCTCCGGCGCGGCGACGAGCGTCGCGTGGCCGCCATGCGGTTTGAGCGCGGCGCGCACGACGCCGGCTCCTGCGTCGGCCCCGGCGTCCTGCGCGTCCAGGCTCAGCCAGACAAGGCCGCCGCCCCAATCGTAAAGCGCTTCGGCGGAAGCGAATTTCGCGTGCACGGCGGCGACGACGGCGGCGGCGCGGCTCGGCGTCGGGCCCAGCCGCCAGACGATGCGCCCTTGCGTCGGCAACAGGCCGTCGATCTCGCCGATCTCGCGCCAGAAGGCGGCCGATTCGGCCGGCGCCAGCCGCACGCCGTGGCCGAGCAGCGCCTCGAGCGCCTCGGCGCGAAAGGCGACGGAGGGCGCCGGGCCTTCGAGACGGATCGCAGTCACAGCGCCGAGCGTGACATGCGCGGCCGACGAGCGGCGCGCGGGACCGGGCGGCAGATGCGCGACGGCGGAGACCTCGTAGGGCGAGTTGAGCGCCCTCGCCATGATGGGAAGCGCGACCTCGTCGGCGAGCGCGTGCAGGAGCAGCGTGCATTCGGTCTCCGGCCGCGGCGACACTTTCACCGTCACCTCGCTCAGCACCGAGAGCGTGCCGAAGGCGCCGGCCATCAGCTTGCTCATGTCGTAGCCGGTGACGTTCTTGACCACCTTGCCGCCGGCCTTCCAGATTTCGCCGGCGCCGTTGACGGCGGAGAAGCCGAGCACGTAGTCGCGCGCCGCGCCGGCGCGCACCCGCCTGGGGCCGGCGAGATTGCAGGCCAGCGCGCCGCCGAGCGTTGGCTCGCCGTCGCTCGCCATCAGCGCCCGCCACGACGGCGGCTCGAAGGCGAGCGTCTGGCGTCGCTGGCCAAGCAGCGCCTCGATCTCGGCGAGCGGCGTCGCCGGCCGCGCCGTCAGCACCAGCTCCGCCGCCTCATAGGCGACGACGCCCTTGAGGCCGGCGACGTCGAGGACATGCGCCGCCTCGACCGGGCGGCCGAGCCCGCGCTTGCTGCCGCCGGCGACGATTTCGAGCGGCTGGCGCTCGGAGGCCGCCCAGGCGACGACTTCGGCGAGCTGCTTCTCGTCGGTGGGTTGGAAGGTGGACATGAGCGGCTCTTTCAGAAACGCGGCAGGTCGGGAAAGCGCAGCTTGCCGGCGCGCACATGGGTGCGGCCGAGTTCGGCGCAGCGGCAGAGCTGGGGAAACACCTTGCCGGGGTTGAGCAGGCTCTCGCTGTCGAACGCGCATTTGAGCCGCTGCTGCTGGTTGAGATCGACCTCGTTGAACATCGTGTCCATCAGGTCGCGCTTCTCGACGCCGACGCCGTGCTCGCCGGTCAGCACGCCGCCGACCTCGA
>CAYQZF010000029.1:0-19050 GCA_964421895.1 uncultured Nitrosomonas sp.
AAAATATGGTTATTATCCGATTAGCAAGAGGGGGAGCAAAAAAGCGCCCGTTTTTTAATATGATTGTTGCGAATTCGCGTAATGCCCGCGATGGCCGGTTTATTGAGCGCGTCGGTTTTTATAACCCGCGTGCCGCTGGAGGCGAAGAAGCGCTGCGCGTCCAATTAGACCGGGTTGCTTACTGGCAATCCAAAGGCGCTCAGTTATCTTCAACAGCAACACGGCTGATTAAACAATTCTCCAACCATAAAGCAGCATCTGCAAATAGCT
Organism: uncultured Nitrosomonas sp.; assembly: GCA_964421895.1. Taxonomy (GTDB): domain Bacteria; phylum Pseudomonadota; class Gammaproteobacteria; order Burkholderiales; family Nitrosomonadaceae; genus Nitrosomonas. Next base: position 271 of record CAYQZF010000029.1, read on the forward strand.
AAAGTCATTACACGAGACACACCGATGGTGATAATGGGTCATATTATCGGCCCATACGGTGTTCATGGCTGGATAAAAGTTAATCCGTACACAGAATATATTGATGGATTGATGGAATATTCATCATGGTGGTTAACAACTAAAGATGATAAAGATTGGCAGATAGTACATGTGATTGCTGGTCACATAAACGGTAGCATATTAAATGCAAAGTTAAAGGAATATACCGACCGTACGCAAGCATTGAAGTTACAAGGAGTGCAAATAGCAATCCCGCGTGACCAGCTCCCCAGTCTGTCCGAAAACGGAGAAGATGGTTACTACTGGTCGGATTTGATCGGTATCGAGGTTGTCAATCTAAAAGGTGAAGCATTAGGTAAAGTCGCCGGTCTGTTTGAAACTGGTGCAAACGATGTTCTACGCATTGAGCATGCGAATAAGGACAAAGAAGAAATCCTTATTCCGTTTGTTGAACAGTTCATTATAAAAGTGGATTTGAAGATTTCACGGATTACAGTTGATTGGGGCATGGACTATTAAGGTAAACAAATGCCTTTTGAATGCGATGTTATCACGCTATTTCCAGAAATGTTTAGCGCCTTGACACAATACGGCATAACAGGAAGAGCGAACAAAAGTAATATTTTTTGTCTTAACACATGGAATCCACGTGACTTTACCAGTGACAATTATCGCACTGTGGATGACAATCCATACGGCGGTGGCCCCGGGATGGTCATGATGGCGCAACCACTGGAAGATGCCATCATGCAAGCTAAAGTAAGGCAAAATGCTATCGGGATTGAAAAACCCATAGTTGTTTACTTAACTCCGCAAGGGGAGCAGCTTGATCATAAAATGGTCACACAGCTTAGTAAAATGCCTGGGTTGATAATGCTTTGCGGGCGGTACGAAGGTATAGATGAACGTTTAATCGACCGTCAAGTTGATAGAGAGATTTCTATCGGCGATTATGTCATCTCTGGCGGCGAGTTAGCTGCGATGGTTCTGATTGATTGCATCATTAGACAAATTCCAGGTGCACTGGGCGACCCGGAATCTGCTAATCAAGATTCGTTTGTAGAGGGATTATTGGATTATCCTCATTACACCCGTCCTGAGGTGTATCAAGGAAACCGTGTACCGGAAATATTAATATCAGGAAATCATGCACATATCCGCCGCTGGCGTTTACAGCAAGCTTTAGGTAAAACTTGGCTAAAACGCCCTGATTTATTTGCATTAAAATTTGCGCAAGGCATGACAGCAGAAGAAGAAAAGCTATTGGAAGAATTTAAACAATCCTGTAAATCCAGGAAGAAAGAGGAAAAAATATTATGAACTTAATCGAGCAGTTAGAAGCAGAAGAAATTAAACGCTTAAATAAACAGATACCTGATTTCGCCCCAGGAGATACAGTTATAGTCAATGTTAATGTCGTTGAAGGCGATCGTAAACGAGTACAAGCTTACGAAGGCGTCGTGATAGCCAAACGCAATCGTGGGCTGAACTCGGCATTTACAGTGCGTAAAATCTCCAGCGGGGAAGGTGTGGAGCGTACCTTTCAAACTTATTCACCCTTAATTGCCGACATCGAAATCAAACGCCGTGGCGCAGTTCGCCGCGCGAAGCTTTATTATCTCAGGGATCGTGCAGGCAAGTCGGCACGGATTCGCGAAAAATTACCGGCTCGTGCTGCCAGTGACAACAAAAACACAGCGTCACCGGAATAAAAGGTTTACAGCAATATTCATATCTGATCCGGTTACGGCTAACTAATCGGATCAGTAATCAGTATCTACAAAACTGTCAATCCGCACACTGTTATGTAATTAACGCAAAAAATTTTCGACAGCGATATGTTTTGCCTTATTTAAGCAACTCTAAAACGTTCTCTGGCGGTCTACATACCTTGGCCTGATTTCCTCGTACTACGATAGGACGCTGCATCAAATCTGGATTGTCGATCATCGCTTTAATGATTTCATTCTCGGATGCGGCAGCAACCAGATGACCGGCTGATGGTTCATCTTTTCTCAGAATATCACGCGCAGATAGATTGAGTTTCCCGATCAACTCCCGCAATGCCTCGACCGTTAAGGGTGTTTCATAATAATTCACAGACTCAAATTCCGCACCGCTCCCTTCGAGCAAGGATAGTGTCGCCCGGCATTTACTGCAGGTGGGTTTCTGATAAATAACGATCTTGTCGCTCATTCGATTGGCACCTTCAAAGCTGTCATTTACAAACAGTTATGAGAACAACCATATTATTTCACACCACACTCGGTCGAAATAGCTTTATACGCGGAAGTTGAACCACTCAAACCGAATGTATCCACTGTTTCCGTTCCGCGTGCCGATGTGCCTTTTACCACCAATGAACTACCGCGCTTGATCGCATCGGTGATTTTATTATCGGTCGCTTGATCGGGAGCCCATGCCGAATCATCCTGAGTAAACAACCGGAAATTTTGATTATTCACGATAACGGCCGCGTCACTGCCTGGCTTATAAGGGTAACCCGCTATATAGCTAAAAACATTCTTACTTTTCTCAGCAGGCCGGTGCGTAACCAAAGCAAACACATCGCCACGCTTGGAATAGTTCCCTTCCGATTTTTTTGGCTGACTCACCATGTAACAAACCTTATTGTTGTTTTCCATAAACATATAGGCAGTCCAATCGCCATGCTGCCCGATCTGCTTCGGTTCGGCAGCGAAAACCGGGTTACACAGCGCGAAAACAATACCAGCCATGATCAATTTTGTACATTTCTGCTTCATTTTAAAAACCTTGAGAAATATTATCGATACGATTTTTAGTAGTTGCCTGAGTCAAGATAAAGCATCTTCAATTCAAATTCTCAACTTCGAGTCAACGATGATTAACAGCCTTCCATTTTGTAAATATAAAAACCGTTTTTATTGATCTCATCAATGACATTTGCCGGAGCGCTCTGGCTATGGCAAAAACTACATTCCCGGCTGGTAACCACCGCGCTGCCTTCGCCAATCGTACTCAACCATTGTTTTGCATATTCAACGACTTTCTGGTCATCTTTCACTGCGGTAAACACATCAAAGTGCATGGTATGTCCGTCTTTTGCTTTGACATAAGTATCGTAAACATGAATTTGCATAATAATTTTCCTTGAAAAAGATAAACGTAAAGCACTCAGCACACCGAAACAACGTGCTGCATTGCAAATAAAAAGTACAGCAACTATACCAATTTATCCATTAAACCGCCATGTCAATTACGTGACCACCCCATAGCTTCAAGCACATGCAAAGACTATTTCCTTCTAGCCACAATCACCCCGTCACGCGTCGGATTAATGAATGCATCGAAATCCGGATCATTGAAAATCAGCCGGTTATGTTCCATGATCGCTTTGGTTGAACCTTGCTCCGCACCCTGAAAATCCTCTAGAGCAACCCGGCCATACCACAGCACATTATCCGCAATATAGAGACCGCCGGAGCGTATCCGCTGCTTGGCCATCCGCCAGATATCCGGATAATCGCCCTTATCAACATCGTTATAACAAATATCGAACAATCCTTCAGTCTGTGCAAAAACCTCTTGCGCCAAACCGACATTAAATTCGATGCGCTGCCACAAATCAGCCGCGGTGAGATACTTTTCCGCGCGCTCACGATTGGCCACATCGGCATCACTGCACATGACACACCCGTCAGCACCCGCCGCCTTCGCAAACCAATACGCCGAATACCCATAACCGCTACCAAACTCAAATATCCGTTTAGCATTGATCATTTTCGCCTGGTTTTCAAGAAAAACCCCCACTAAGCGATTCACGATAGGAAAGTTCTTCTGCTGCGCAAATGCTTCCATTTCGGCAAGAACCGGATGATCGGTCGGCGTAACCAGTGTACGCATATACATCTCGATTGCGGGATCAACCGGAATAAGCCCGCGAGACTTCCGCCTGCCTCGGAATTGCATATCACTCATGAATTTCCTTTTAACGCTAATTAATCAAACCCGGTTCTTTGTTTGTAGCTGCTCATCGCAAGCGCGGTAATCGTCAACAGCAGCACCGGCATTCTGCTAAAAATCAGAAATGCATCGGTCATCCCGGCAAGAACGATATAAGTTACCAAGCCCGCACCCAGTATGCTCAAGCCGCTGCGCTTAAATGCTTGATACCACCCCCAATAAAGAAACAGCAAAGCCAGCATACCGGGAATGCCGACATGCATGCCGATCTCAATCCAGTCGTTATGATAATGCGAAGTTTTCTGAAATGCCGGTAAATCCTTATAAAGGCCGTCCTTGTATGTTTGGATCGTTGCGTCGAAATAGCGCCCCGGCATGCCGGTCCCATAGCCCGTCAACGGACGCTCGGTAATCGCATGCAAACCGACATCCCACATGGCAAGGCGATAACCCAGACTGGAATTGTAATGACCTTGCTGCAACAATTCGATATCACTTTTTACCAATAATAGCCTCTCTTGAAAAACAGAACTGCTGTAAGCAAAAATCCCGATAGCTACCAACAAGGCAATAAAAATGCCAGCAAATTTCCGGATGTCAATTTTGAAGCGCAAATAAACTTGCAATACGATGGTCATCAGCGTCGCCAGCAAAAGGACTCTGCCGGACTGATGAAATTGAATGAAAATTAACGTGAGTGCGACTACCCATAACATCCCTCCCGTAATTGCCGAGCGGCTCGCGCAAGCCAGTCCGGCAGCAGCAATCGCACCCGCGCCGAGCATCGCGGAAAAACTCAGGTAGGACATGTTTAGCAGCGCGATGCCTTGCTCCCCCGTGGCCAGCCGCTGATAAACGCCCAAACCCAAAACAATCAAATAGCCCGTGACCAATCCACCGATTGCCCACGGCATGCGCGCTTTATTCAGCAGCGAATAAAGCGGGATCAGAATCAGCAAAATGAAATACTTCAGCCATTTCATCCGCCCATCGTCCGGCAATTCACCCCACGACAACCCGATCAACAACAGCACGCATAACAGCACAATCGCTTGCACCAAAGGCAGTTTGAGAACCTGATGCAAGCGGCGCAGACCACCGTCCATCAACCATGCGATGACCAGCAACGAGAAAGAATAAATATTCAAATCGCCGCGCCAGAATGCAATGCACACAAAAAACAGCGCAAACCGGATGAATAATTCCTGCCATGATGGAAATATGCTCATAAAATCAATCGATATTTTTGTATACGGCTACGAAAGTTCGTATTGACTCCAGCAGCGCGGTTATTCTGAATTTTGCTTGCCGGTAGCATCCTGTTTGAGCGCCGGAAGCTCCGATCCTGGCATTGCACGCTGCGAATCCGGCAGAGGTCGCGCAAATTCCGGTTGATCCACCCGCCACTCGCGCAGCTCCCAATGATGCATGCGCGTCAACAGCACTAATAAAAAGCGCAACCTCGCAGACACACCCGGCAGAATCCAGATGGCGGTAATACGTTTGTCTTTCCGTGACCAGCCGCGCACCATCAAGCGCAAGATCTTGCGCAAACCGGCTGGGCCGTTTCGCATTTGCAGACACGATAACTCCGGCAACGGCGACGGTGTCAGCCAATGCAGCCGCCCGCCTTGCCGCATCACTTGTTCCAGCGATTCAGCCAATTGCGCCGGTAGACCAGACAACGTGCAAGCGCCCGAAACAGCCAGCACATTTTGCCGCGTGAGCGGATAACGCGACTGATAAAGCCAACGATTGCGTCGCACCAATTCCCGGTACAATTTTCCACGCCCGAACGACGCGCCGGTTTCGTGACGAACCGCCGCATCCGGATGCACACCCATGCGCCAGCCTTGCTGAATCAAGCGGCGCCCCAGATCGGTATCTTCATAATAGCCGCGGCCAAACTGCGCATCGAAACCTGCCAACGCTTGAAAAGCAACGCGACGAATTAGAAAAGCGTAGCCCCTGAAACGATAGGTCGCGATATATCCGCCCGGCTGGCGCACATAGCGATCAACTTGTGATTCCGGGATATCGCCTTCCGCCGGGCTGATGACCGCCAGCTGAGGATCAGCAACCAAAGCGCCGCACAGCAGAGATAAGAAATTATCCGCTATCTCGATATCGGAATTCAGTACTAACACCAGATCGGCATGCGAACGTGCAACCGCATCGTTGACCGACTTTCCATAGCCCTGATTCGCGGGTGCATGGTAAACATGCAACTGCGGATGAGACAGACTGTCGAGCATCTCACTCGTTTCAGCGTTGGATGCATCATCCTGAACAAAAATGGTGCCGACCGACTGGCCGAGATGAGTCACAACCGAATCGATGCAGCGTTTTGTCCATTGCGGCGCGTTATAAACCGGAATGACAACATCGACTGATGCGGTGATCGATTCGCTCATACGCGCATCACGTTCCGGCAAAACCAATTTTCAGTTTGCAGACACCACATCCCATCCACTGCAGCGTTCCTTATCAGCATCTTAATTACATTGCGATTGCAGGTGTAAACCTTGATCTCTGCGAGACGAACGAGTAAAAAGCAGTCTAGCGCGCAAGCTCTTCAAGCAATCCCACATAACGAGGTAGCACATCGGCATCCGGATAATCCAGCATTTCTCTTAAAAAATGCTGCCGATGCTCTTCGATATAGAAAGAATTGCAGCCATTGTTGAGAAAATGATTGATTTTCTCATAGACATCGTCGCGGCACTTCAACTCGGTTTCCGGCATGTAATAAGCCACCGCCGAGCGCGCTGCGATCAAATAATCAGCCGCCAGCACCGGTTTTTTTGCTCGCACAGCTTCAAACACCACGGAAGTCGCCAGATCGATGATGACATCGGCCCAGTTCATCAAATGCACCGAATGCGCATCGTCGCTAGCGACACGCACATTGGACAATTTTCTAATGGAACTGTCCGTAGTCAGTGATTGCTTCCAGCCGCTGCGGGTATGCGGTTTGATGACCAGCTCCACACCGGAAAACCCGGCAATCATATGTACCACTTCGCCCACTTCTTCCCAGAACGTCGTAAAATTGGCCTTTCTCAGAAACATGACAATCTTCAATCGGCTGTCCGAATGTGTCAGTGGTGAAGACGGCATCAAGCCACCCAGGATTCTCAGCCATTCCTCACAATAGCGCGGCGAGCCTAATACCGCCAACTGGTTTTCATTCATAAAAGGACGAAAACGTACCGAACATAATTCGTTAGGCACCACCACCTTATCGAATATCGTAGCCGCCGAAAACGTGACATCGGGCTCAACGCGCCGCTCGCCGCGGCGGATCAGTTGGCTGTAATGCGGACTATCGCCATGCGGCAGCGAAACCGTGCCCAGCCCCCTTGTCTTTGCCATTGCAATGACAACTTCGACCCATTCCACGCAGATCACCGAATTACGCTCGATCCAATCAAATGCCACCACACCTTTACCGGCATCGCCGAAACACCGGTTCAGCAAAAATCCGGCGGTATGCCGCCACAATGGTTCGCGCTGTTTCTCATCAAACCGCCCGGCCAATTTCTCCACCAGCTTGCCGATCACTTGAATGCGCCGCACATTGCGCGTCAGCATCAACATCTGCAGGCGCCATTTTAAATAGACAGTAAGCGGAAACAGCTCATTCATATGCGCAACGCGCACGCCTTGCAATTGGCTTAGGTATTTCACGCGGAAATCGCGGCGGAACTGGGTGGAGCCGATCAGCACCACATCGCATTGATGACCCGATCCAATCCATTTGTAGATAACCGGGGTGACGTGATCGATATCGTTATAGTGGCGAAGAAAAAAAAGCGCTTTCATAGCTGTGATGCAACGGTGAAGTTATACAAGGTTTGCAGCATTTCAGGTGTTTTTTTCAGTTTAAACAGCGGATTCCGCAATGCGCGCCATTTTACTCTGGCAACCCTGCAATTACCAGCAATGCATCCTGGCCGGCTCCCATAATGAATGCTGTAAAAAAACACATGCGTTAAATTTAGCAATTGTATTGCCCAGAATAGAGGAAAAACCGGATAATCTGCGCATTACCTTTGAGGAAGCTCTGAAAAAGGTAGCGAGCGATGATCAAGCAAGGCGAAATCAGGTGAAAAAGCGCAATTTACATTGAGTAAATGAGCATTTTGAACCTGATTTCAACGCAGCATGAACGAGCACAGTAGTTTTTCAAGCTTCCTTAACGATAACTTTTTGTACACAACCATTAACCCATCACACACAACATTTTCATGAAAACAATCGCTGTCATACCGGCCCGCATGGGATCATCGCGTTTCCCGGGCAAACCTCTGGCAAAAATCCTCGGACGCCCGATGATCGAACATATTTATAAACGCGTGGCCATGAGTAAATCACTCGACGCCACGTATATCGCCACCTGCGACGAGGAAATCCGCCAAGCTGCGGAAGGTTTTGGCGCTCAGGTGATCATGACATCCGATACGCACGAACGCGCCAGCGATCGCGTCGCCGAAGCGGTAACAAATCTGGATGCTGAACTCATCGTGATGGTACAAGGCGACGAGCCGATGACGCACCCGCACATGATCGACGCCGCAGTTGCGCCTTTTCAAAACGATCCGCAACTAGGGTGCGTCAATTTGGTGCGCAAAATCGAGCACGAAGCGGATTATCTCGACTTCAACACCATCAAGGTGGTGATGAATCAGAATCACGATGCACTATATATGTCGCGCCGTCCGATTCCTTCGCTGGCCAAAAGCGGTTTTGCCGATACGGCTGCGCACAAGCAGGTGTGCATCATCCCATTCCGCCGCGCCACTTTGTTTCAATACACCAACCTAGCACCCACGCCACTAGAAAAATTGGAATCGATCGACATGCTGCGCCTGCTCGAGCATGGCATGCAAGTCAAAATGGTGCCTACCGAATTCGATACTCAGGCTGTGGACACCACCGTCGATCTGATGCGGGTTGAAAAACTGATGGCATCCGACCCATTACTTTCGCGCTACTAGGAATCGTCATGTCATTAAAAGCTAAATTAAGCCGGTCCGAATTGACCATCGGCTCTTGGGTCACGCTGGGGCATCCGTCGATTGCCGAAATCATGGCATCCGCCGGATTTGACTGGCTGGTGCTGGATATGGAACACAGTGTGCTGGAGCTGAGCGAAGTGCAAGCCATCATTCAGGTTCTGGATGGCAAGCAATGTCCGGCTATCGTGCGCCTGACGTCGAACCACCCCGATCAGATCAAGCGTGTTATGGATGCCGGTGCCACCGGTGTCATGGTGCCGATGGTCAAATCCGCCGCCGATGCCGAAGCGGCTGTAGCAGGCGTGTACTACCCGCCACGCGGGCAACGCGGCGTCGGTCTAGCGCGCGCGCAAGGCTACGGCGCGAGCTTTCAAGCCTACCGGCAGTGGCTGGAGGAAAATGCGGTGATTGTCGTGATGATCGAACATGTCGATGCGGTCAAAGCGATTGACGAGATTCTGACCGTTCCCGGCATCGACGCGTACATCATCGGCCCGTACGACTTATCCGGTTCGATGGGACGCCCCGGCGATTTGAATCATCCGGATGTGCAAGCGGCCATCGCGCAAGTGCTGGAAGCAGGCCGCCGCGCCGGCAAACCGGGCGGGATTCATGTCATCGAACCCGATCCACAGGCATTGCAGCAACGCATCACCGCCGGTTTCAACTTCCTCGGCTACGCGTTGGATATCCGCATCCTGGATTCCATCTGCTGCACGCATTTACAAAGCATTCGCGCCACTTTGAAAACATCATGAACTCATTTGTTATTTCCACTTCGTCGTTCGATACCGGCAACAATCCGGCCATTCAGCGCTTGTTACAACACGGCTTTCAGGTCATCACCAATCCGCATAAGCGCAAGCTCACCGAAGATGAAATCATCGAATTGCTGAGCAGCGGCGCCACCGGCCTGATCGCCGGGATCGAACCGCTGACCGAACGGGTGTTTCAATCCGCACCGAATCTGAAAGTCATTTCGCGCTGCGGCGCCGGTATGGATAGCGTCGATCTGGTCGCGGCCAAAAATCACGGCATCACGGTATTGAACACGCCCGAAGCACCGGCGCAAGCCGTAGCCGAGTTGACCCTGGGATTGATGCTGACATTATTGCGGCAAATCAACCCGATCGACCGGGCGGTACGCAATGGTGAATGGCCGCGCACGCAAGGCCGGCTGCTGGCAGCGCAAACCGTCGGCGTCATCGGTCTGGGACACATCGGCCGCCGCGTCGCGCGCTTGTGTCAGGCGTTTGAAGCCACGGTGGTCGCGCATGATCCGTATGCCAACCAAATACCGGACGGCGTCAGCATGCTGCCGCTAGAACACTTGCTGGCGAGCGCCGACATCATCACGCTGCATACCCCGTATAGTACGGATATGCATCATCTACTGGATGCCAAGGCATTCGCCGCGATGAAACCCGAAGCCATCGTCATCAACGCGGCGCGCGGCGGATTGGTCGATGAAAGCGCGTTGCTGGCCGCCCTGCAATCCGGCAAGGTCAGCGCTGCGGCCTTGGATGTTTTTGAGCAAGAGCCTTATCATGGCCCGCTCATCGAGTGCAGCAATGTCATTCTGACTTCGCATGTCGGCTCCCTGGCCCGTGAATCGCGCCAGCGCATGGAAATCGAAGCAGCGGAAAATCTGCTGCAAGGTTTGATCAAAACAGGTCTCGTCAATAACGGATAGCATTATGGTGAATGAACAGGTTGTGGTATTCGGCGCCAGCGGTTTTTTGGGCAGCCATGTCGCGGACGCATTAACGGCCGCGGGCTACCGGGTGCGGCTTTTTGACCGCAGCCCATCGCCGTTTCTGAAAGGTAATCAGGAAATGATCATCGGCGACATCATGAATCTCGATCAAGTAATCGAAGCCGCCAAGGGAACTTCGATCGTGTACAACTTCGCCGCGATCGCCGACATCGACGAAGCCAACGACAAACCGATCCCGACCGCAACCATCAACGTGCTGGGCAACATGCACGCATTGGAAGCCGCGCGTGTCGCCGGGGCGCGCCGCTTTGTGTTCGCCAGCAGCATTTATGTCTATTCCGAATCCGGCTCTTTTTACCGCGCCAGTAAGCAAGCGGCGGAACGCTTCACCGAAACTTACCATGAGCGCTACGGCCTGGATTACAGCATTCTGCGCTACGGTTCGCTGTATGGACGGCGCGCCGACAAACGCAACGGTATTTACCGCATGCTGCACGAAGCGGTCGCGCATCATTCTATCACCTACAAAGGCAGCGGTGATGCGATGCGCGAATATATCCACGTGGAAGACGCGGCGCGTATGAGCGTGCAAATATTGGCGCCCGAATTTGCCAACCGGCACATGATTCTGACCGGCCAGGAAAGATTGCGCATCAAGGATGTCATGACAATGATCTCGGAAATCCTGCCGTGGCCGGTGGAACTACATTTCGACGAAGCCAATGCGGTGCATCACTACGAGATTACCCCATATGCGTTTCAACCGCGCGTTGGTCGCAAGCTGGTGCTGAACGAGCATGTCGATCTGGGGCAAGGCATTCTCGATTGCTTGCGCGAAATTCACCAGGACTTACATCACGGCGACGAGAACGACGACGCTACACCTTCCACTTCGGACAACCGCGCCTAGCCATGAGAAACTTTGACTGGCAGGCGATCATTTTCGACTTCGACGGTGTCGTGGTCGAATCCGGCAAAATCAAAACGCAAGCGTTCGCGGAACTGTACCGCCCGTACGGCGAAGACATCGTCGCGCAAGTGGTGCAATTCCACACGCAAAACGGCGGCATGTCGCGTTACCGCAAATTCCGCCACTTCCAGCAGCATTTTCTGCACCAGCCGCCGCTGACCGAAGCGGAAGAACGGCAACTCGACATCCGTTTCTCCGAACTGGTCGTTGAAGCCGTCATCGCCGCCGATCCGGTGCCCGGCGCAATCGAGCTGATCCGCCAGCAATCCGGCAGAATCCCGCTGTTCGTCGCTTCCGGCACGCCGGAAGTCGAGCTTAAAGTCATCGTCGAACGGCGTGGCCTCGCACCTTATTTCACCGCCGTGCGCGGCGCGCCGGCGCTGAAAAAAACCATCATCGCGGAAATTCTGACAGCACACGGACTGAAACCCGAATCGGTACTGATGATCGGCGACGCGATGGCTGACCTGGAAGGCGCGCAAGCCAACAACACCGCTTTTCTGGGCCGCGTCTTTCCCGGCGATCCGAATCCGTTCCCAGCGCATATAGAGGCCGTGCCGGACTTGCGCAGCTTGGTGCAATAATCCCCACATGCCGCTGCAACGCAAGGTTTATTCCGATATCGAATCGTTAAGCCAAGGCTTCGCCGATTTCGCCGCAACCGCGCTGCAAAACACCCTGAACCGCAAACCGCAAGCCACCCTCGTCGTCCCCGGCGGTAGCACCCCGCGCCATTACCTGCCCGCGCTGGCAAAATGTCAGCTACCCTGGGATCGGATTACCGTCACGTTGTCCGATGAACGCTGGGTCGATGTCAACGATGATCAATCGAATGAAAAACTGATCAAACAGCACCTACTGGCACACCTCCCTGCCAATACCCCGTTCACCGGCTTAAAAACCGTTCACGACAATCCGTTCGACGCCATCGAAACCCTTCAGCAACGCTTGGACTCTCTACCGCTACCGGTCAGCCTGACCGTGCTAGGATTGGGGGAAGACGGCCACATCGCCTCGCTGTTTCCCGGCATGAGACCGGATTCGCTATCAGCGCATCGCTGTATCGCCGTCGCACCACCCATCGCGCCATCTTTGCGCATGAGTCTTTCGCTGGAAATGCTGGCGAATAGTGAGCAGATTGTGTTGGTGGTTACGGGGAAAAGTAAGCAACGGTTGTTGGATCGGTTGAATAAATACCCGAATTCAATGCTTCCCTTCGTATGGCTGAAACACCATACCAATGCATTAATTAGCATTTTTGAAATGAGTGACGTATAAAGTTACAGAACTGAAAATAATTTACTCTCTCATATTTTTTCTTCTCCAATGTATCTATCTTAATTCTTTTCTTCGGTTTTTCCTTTTTCCTGAGAAGTCTTAGCAGCCTCTCTAGCAGCAGCTTTTGCTTCTTGATCTAGAATCAAATTTTGATACATCAATTTTGCCAGTGGATCTTCTAACAAAATATCTTTACCTCTCCTTTTAGAATTTGCAAGCTCAGCAGCTTCACGAATCAGAGCAAGACCGTGATAAAAAGAACCTTGGCTAAGGTAATTCTGAACATCTGATAATGCTATGCTAACTGGATAGGTAGAAATACATTCGCTAACTAATTTATCAAATATCTCATTTCTTCTAACAATTTGGTTAGTTTGAATTGCTCCTATTAAGGTTTCCGACAGTGCATTTCTGAAAGTAGTCTCATTAAAAATGCCGCGTGCCGCGTTTGTACCTGTCGCAGCTGCCGATAAAGTTCTTGCGCCAACTTCCCCAGCTACTGAAGCTCCTCCAGTCAAACCTGCGGTCGCTGCGCCCAATAGCAAATTAAAATTGACCTCCGATGATTTAATCCCTCCCAAATGTTTAGATATTGAAGAATCAGCCAACATAATTGCCGTACCAATTAACTCATTACGGGCAATTTCTCTCGAGCCTAATTCACCTGTTAGCACTTTATTTTCTTTCTTTCTATTACAAGAAGTCCCCTCTTCTGTACCTGTTGCCTTTTCATAAAGAATTTTTTCACCCACTTTGAATTTGTATGGATTAATTTGCGATATTCGTTCTTCAAACATACGGCGCTGAATTTGCGTGGCTATATTTAATGGACTACAGTTTGGACATCCGCTTTCGTAAATGCTATCAATATTTTCGTTCGTAAATATATCTGCTGGTCGATAAACTGTTGAACATCCAAATAATGCAATTGTTATACACAAAGTGAAATAAAACTTTTTTAACTTAAATATAACCATTTGAAATTCCTTAATATAATCATAGCACAATCAATAAAGAGCGCATTATCACACAGAAACTATCTGTTAACCGGAATCATTGGAAAATAACAAGTTGTAGGCTTTACAAGCCTCACTTATAAACCAACTATCCATCTCATCCATGCCGGGAGGTTATTATGACGAGTGAATTTCAAATCAACGGTCAGAATGCGGCAGCGCCGTTTACGCTCAAACTTCATCGCGGCGATGGCATGGCGCTCATCGCCATGAATTGGAAAAACGGCAAACCGCCGCAGGATTTCGTCGGTTTCGCCATCGAATACAAGGAGCCTCGCGGCGATCGGTTTTTCGCATTGAAAAACCGCCTTGGTTTTCGCAGCGCCGATGGCAAGCTCAATCCCACCCAACTATCGACGCGGCTCTCGCCGATTCAGAAGTTCCGCTGGGTGCATTTTCCGCGCAATGCCGAACTCGAGGGTGAATTCATCTACCGGGTCACGCCGGTGTTTATGAATGCCGACGACGAACTGAGCTACGGCGACGCCCAGGAAGTGGCTATCGAACTGCGGCGCGAAACTTATCCGGGATTGCTCAACGTTACGTTCACGCGCGGCTTCGTCTCCTCGCAGGCATTTGTCGACCGGTACGCGTCGGCGGGCGATATCTCGACATTATTACCGGCCAAGGCCAGCAATGGATTGACTTTCACCCCGACCCACCCCAAAACCAAAGCAGCACTCGCGTGGATGGGATTCGAGGCGCGCAGCGCCATTCTTGAGGTGCTTGATCAAGCCATCGCCGACCCGCAGGCTCAGGTTCGCGTAATCGCTTACGATCTCAATGAACCCGGCGTTCTGATTCGCCTGGAGAAACTCGGCAAGCGCTTGAAGATCATCATCGACGACAGCCAGGAACACGGTGAAGATGACGCCAGTGAAAATTTGGCGGCACAGCGGCTCATGGTCTCGGCGGGTGCGGAAAATGTGAAACGGCAGCACATGCTGTCGCTGCAACACAACAAAACCATCGTAGTGGACAGTCCAAAAATTCAGAAGGTCGTGTGCGGCTCGACCAATTTCAGTTGGCGCGGTTTCTTCGTCCAATCCAACAACGCCATGATCCTGCATGGAACCAGCGCGGTTAAGCTGTTCCTGGCGGCATTTGACGGTTACTGGTCGCAAAAACCGAAAGACTTCGGTGGCACGGCTGCGGCGCAATGGAATGATCTCGGATTGCCCGCGATTGACGCTCAAGTGGCATTCTCGCCGCACAGCACATCAAACGCGCTATTGAAAGCGGTGGCTGACGACATCGGCACAAACACGGCGTCATCGCTGTTTTATTCGCTGGCGTTCCTGTATCAAACACCCGGGCCTATTCTCGATGCAATCACGAATGTGACAAGTAACGCCGACATCTTTGTGTATGGTATTTCCGACCGCAAAGTGGGGGGTCTCGATCTGCAAAAACCAAACGGCAATATCGCGCCCGTTTTTCCCTCCGCGCTGACGAAAAACGTGCCTGAACCGTTCTCCGTCGAACCGACGGGGGGTGGCGGCATCCGCATGCATCACAAATTCATCGTCATTGATTTCGATAAACCCAGCGCCCGAGTTTATCTTGGTTCGTATAATTTCTCTTCGCCTGCAGACATCAAGAACGGAGAAAACTTGCTGTTGATTCGCGACCGCCGCATTGCCGTCTCGTACATGATCGAAGCGCTGCGCATTTTCGACCACCACCATTTCCGCGTGGCGCAACAAGAAGCCAAAAAAGCCAGGAAACAACTCGTACTCGCCAAACCGCCGCGCAATCCTGGCGAAAAAGCTTGGTGGGACGAGGATTACACGGATGCGCGGAAGATTCTCGACCGCGAATTATTTGCCTAGGGAAGCTCTGAAAAACTACTGCACTCGGTCATGCGGTGTTGAAATCAGACTCAAAATGCTCATTTACAACTTGTAAACTGCGCTTTTTCATCTGATTTCGCCTTGCCTGACCGTCGCTCGCTACCTTTTTCAGAGCTTCTCTAGGTGTTTAATCACGCGGCACCTCTCGCGGCCGCCGGTTACTATCAATGGCCACATACGTCAGCACCGCCTCGGTCACTTTGATGCAGACTTCCTCGCCGCCTTCGCGCACCCCGCGCTGCGCGTAGACCGAGACATCGACGGTGATCGAGGTGCGGCCTATTTTCACGATGTCGGCGTAAAAACTGACCAGGTCACCGACCAATACCGGATGTTTGAAGATGAAGGAATTAACCGCAATGGTCGCAACCCGTCCGCGCGCTTGGCGCAGGGCTGGGATGCTGCCCGCCATGTCGACTTGCGACATGATCCAGCCACCGAAAATATCGCCGGCGTAATTGGTGTCCGCCGGCATCGGCACGGTGCGCAATACCGGTTGACCTTCCGGTAATGAAACGCGCAATGAAGGGTCGTCAGGAATATCAGGCATGATGTTTTTCCTTGTGTGAGTTTTATCGGGAATACGCGCATCCGTCCGCACGCTGCGCAAAGCTATAATAACGGTTTTGTATCGAAACTGGACTTTCTTTTCTCAAACCGCTTTTGAATAACGCAAATAACCGGCATGGAATCCTTGTTTGACGCCGCTGAAAACTGCCTCATGGCCCGCGCGGTTGAAGAAAAGCTGCAGTTGACCGCACAGACCACGCAAGCTTGGCAGAATGGATTGTTCACACTGGCATCGCCACGCGAACCCGCCCCGATCCTTGAGCCGGGGCGTCCGAACAAACCCGCATTGGTCGCACCGGGCGATGTGCCGAAGCGCCGCCTTGGCAGTAAAACCGGGCTCATCGCACTGATCCATGCGATAGCTCATATCGAATTCAACGCCATCAATCTGGCGTGGGATGCGGTGTACCGTTTTCGTGATCTGCCACGGCGGTTTTATGCCGACTGGATCAAAGTAGCCGCCGAGGAAGCGTATCACTTCCAACTACTGCATCAGCGGCTGAACGAACTCGGCAGCGATTACGGCGATTTTCCGGCGCATAACGGTTTGTGGGATATGGCGGTGCGCACGGCCTTCGATCCCTTGGTACGCATGGCGCTGGTGCCGCGCGTATTGGAAGCCAGAGGACTGGACGTGACACCCGGCATGATCGCACGGCTGCATCAGGCAGGTGACGAGAAAATGGTGGCGGTGCTAGAAATCATTTTGCGCGATGAGATCGGGCATGTCGCGATCGGATCGCGCTGGTTTCAGTATTTATGCCGGCAGCGCGGGCTCGATGCCGCTCGAACATTTCACGAATTGGTCGGCCAGTATTTTCCCGGGCAGATTTGCGGCCCTTTCCATTATGAAGCAAGACAACAGGCGGGCTTTTCCGCAACAGAACTCAAAATGCTAGAACAAATGGGAACCGGCAAAGCGTAGGGCGGAAATACAGCACCGTGAAAGCGGCAACCAACCGCCAGGACAGTCAAAAATTACGTGCGCCGTTCAAAGCGGTAAAACGCCAGCATACCGCGCAAATTCGGCAGAAAATTAACCGGGCGGTAATGATTGCTCATCACCTTGCGCTCCAGAATGCGCGCGTTGCATTGCTGGCACAGTTCTTCAAAATCTCTCAGGGTGCAGAGATGAATATTGGGTGTGTTGTACCAGCGGTACGGCAGCGTTTTCGACACCGGCATATGACCGGAAATCACCTGCATGCGGTTTTTCCAGTTACCAAAATTGGGAAACGAGACGATACCTTCCTTACCGACGCGCAGCATTTCCTCGATGATGCCCTCGGTGTGCCGCATCGCCTGCAGCGTTTGCGACAAAATCACATAATCGAACGAATCCGATTCAAAACTGGATAACCCGGCCTCCAGGTCATTTTGAATCACGTTGATACCGTTACGGAAACAGCTGAGCAGATTGGTTTCATCGATCTCCACGCCATAGCCGAACACATTACGCGTGTCGCGCAAATAGCGTAGCAACGAACCGTCTCCGCAGCCCAAATCGAGTATTTTCGCGCCGGGTTTGATCCACTCGGCGATAGCGGCGAAATCGGGACGTAATGCAAGAGGTGAAGGTATCGAGTTATCCGTCATATTTTTACTTAGATTGCAATATTGTCCATATACGCCCGCACCAGTGGATGATAACCGAACGGCTCCATCAGAAACGAGTCGTGACCGTGACTAGAGTTGATTTCCGCGTAACTTACGTTGAGTTCGTTGTCCAACAGCGCCTTTACGATTTCCTGCGAACGCTGCGGTGAAAAACGCCAATCCGAGGTAAATGAAATCACCAGGAAATTCGCTTTGGCCACCCGGAACGCCGCGCTCAGATCGCCATTGTACGCCGCAGCGGGATCAAAATAATCCAGCGCCTTGGTCATCAGCAGATAGCTGTTGGCATCGAACAAATCGGCGAATTTGTCACCTTGATAGCGCAGGTACGATTCGATTTCAAACTCCACGTCGAAGCCGAAAGACAGCTCACCTTTGCGCAAACTGCGGCCGAATTTCGCCGCCATCGAATCGTCCGACAGATAGGTGATATGCCCAAGCATGCGCGCCAGACGCAGCCCGCGGCGCGGTAATGTATCGTAAGCATAAAAATTACCGCCGTAAAACTCCTGATCGGTCATGATCGCCTGGCGCGCCACGTCGTTGAACGCGATATTCTGCGCGGTCAGCTTCGGCGCGGCCGCGACCACCAGCGCATGGCGCACTCTTTCCGGATAGTCGAGCGTCCACTGCATCGCCTGCATACCGCCCAGGCTGCCGCCGACGATGGCAGCAAATTGTTCGATCCGCAAATGCTCAGCCAATTGCGCCTGCGCTTCGACCCAATCTTCCACCGTCACCACCGGAAAACTCGCGCCATATTGCTTGCCAG
>CAYQZF010000030.1:0-18986 GCA_964421895.1 uncultured Nitrosomonas sp.
TTGTTTAAGGGGAAGCCGGATTTGAAACGAGATTTGTGGGGTGGTGAGTTTTGGAGTGATGGCTATTTTGCGAGTACTGTTGGTCGTCATGGTGATGAACACACGATACGGAGCTATGTTAAGAGACAAGGGAAAGGGTATCAAAAACTACATGAAGATAGGCAACTTGCACTTTTCTAACTTCCCACATATTACAGCTCTGATACCTCGCCCCTTGGGGCGGGGTCATTCATTAGTAATAGGATCTTAGAAAGTTAAGCACTGGCGGATTCAACTATGAAGTGCAGCTTCTGTAATGAAGTTAATAGGCAAGGTGTAGTATATCGGAGCTGCTTAAACGATCAAGTAAAAGAAGTACAGATGAAACACTACAAGCAACTTACCAGAGAGCAACGATACCAAATTTCTGATTTGAAGAAAGCGGGATTGAATCAATCGCAAATTGCGGATGAAGTGGGTGTATACAAGCCGGCGATATCTCGGGAATTCGGACAAAATAAGGTTGTGTAAGAAATTCTCAGTGTTCTCTACAGAGAGATTGATTGAAATAAGCGTTGAGTATTTTATAAGGGGTGGCATTATTCAAACTCTTATGGGGTTTCACGGTGTTGTAGAAGTTGATGAAATGAAAAAGCTGAATGCGTCGGCCGGCGCTGCCTTTAAAGGAAACCTGGTTGTGCCACATGTTTATCAGGGTACGGATGCTTCGCTCCGCTTTACCGTGTTACCTGCAAGCTTTGCCGAAAGCATGATTATCAGTTCCTTTAAATTCCGTACTGTTATCCGAATAAGCGCAGCCGATCCGATAAGGGCATTGGGTAATGACAGCGCCGATGAGAAAGCAAGCTGCGCTGTGCTGGGTTTTGTCGGAAAAAATACCGGCTACAGCTCCCTGGAGAAATCATCAATGGCCGCAAACAGACACTCGCGAGGTTCGTTGGCGGATTGCCCTTTCAAGAAGGGAAGCCGTTTGGTATCGAAGCGAACAAGCCTCACCTAAGTAAGACTTGTCATAGTGCTTGGGCGGCACGCTTGCAAATAAAAAAAGAGATTTAATTCCGGAATAATTAAATCTCTCTCAAGTTTTTCTTTTTCACGTTTTATGTGATAAAGAAAAAAGCTTCTTATCTTTATTGATTATGCAAAACTTTTTTATCACGTAGTCTGAAGCCGATCAAACCAAGTCCTAACAACAGCATCGCATAGGTTTCAGGCTCCGGAACTGGTGCATAAATATCAGCATGCGACAAACCTTGACCTTTATGTAATACATCATGATTAAGTATACTTGAGTAGAATCCAACACCCAGCGTGTTATAGTTAATCGACGATATACCTGCAACTCCTCCATCTAACTCGTATAGGCTAAAAGCATCGCCTGCTTTAAGTGCTAATACGAATAAGCCGGAAAGATTGGTGGTGAGATTCAGCGTGCCACTATTGCCAGTGATACCGCCGGTAACATCTATTGGTGTGCCAACAGTCAAGCCCCAATCGGAAAAAATCCGACTTTTGACATCTGCTTCTTGGTTATGGTTATTTCCATCCCAAGAACCAGAGCAAGCAACGAAACTCATGCCACCGGGGCCGCCGGCGTCATTGCAATTCACTCCGGTAAGGGTCAACGATGCTTGAACACTTCCTCCAAAAACCAGAACACCTGTTGTGACAATTGACATCGTTATTTTTCTTAAACTCATTTTTATTACCTCCAAGAAATTCCAAAATTAAATTTTATTGCTATAACAATCCGCTTGATTAGTATAGTAATAATCCGTTATTTGCATTACCGACAATGGTAAGATTTGTTAAAATTCTTCCCGAAAATAAATCTTTTACCTTTCGATATTCCCACATTATTATAAAAATTAATACTCCCTAAATGGGTACCACATGCAGCTAGAAAATTACATTATCCAATTACCCACCACAAAATCCTAAATTTTGAGGGGGCGAGCGAAGTTGTAAACCATCGTGAAACTGTGTATATGCGTTTTCAACTGGTTGTGCGAGGTATGGTAAAGCGTTTCACGGTGGCTTCCTTGATGGTTCGGTTCATGCGCTCGACCTGTTCGTTCGTTCAAGGATGTTTTGGGTTTGTAAGCCAGTGTTCAATGCCATGCTTGTTACAGCACAGGTCGAACATGTGCGTTATCCATTGCGCTGATAACAGCGAGGCAGGGTTGACTATGACAGACACGGATCGTGGGTTGCAGAATATGCAAGCAATCACCCAGCGGCAGGAGCGTATGTTGGCGGAAGACCACGCACATGGCTTCTTCTTCCTTTGACAGAACAGTCGAAGCCGGTTCCTGTGGCCCCATCGGTGCATCGTGAACGAAGGTTCGCTTTTTCCACTTTGCTACCGTCTTTGCATTGATTCCATGGCGTTTTGCAAGAACCTTTAAGCTCTCTTGACTTATGCTGTATCGTCGAAGGGTTGCCTCTGTCGTGCGGGCGCTTCCATGTGACGTAATGGAATGGACATTCACTATCTTAAACGGCATCGAAGTACCAAAGTAGTGATGCAATAAAGCCTACAAAATAGAAAGGAGCGTTCGACATGAAGATTACTACGATAGGTATTGATTTAGCAAAAGAAGTATTTCAAATTCACGGTGTAGACATGCATGGTAAAGCGGTGCTGCGCAAGCGACTTCGCCGTAGCGAGATGGTGAGGTTTTTCGTCAATCTTGAGCCTTGCCTGATTGGCGTGGAAGCCTGCGGTAGTTCACACCACTGGGCAAGAAAGCTGGGCGAATTTGGACAAAGATAGGCAAGGGAGCGAGTACCGCACAACGAAGTGATTCGTTCGTATAGTCGATTAATCAGCGGTTCCTTAACTTCCTAAGAACCATATAACTTATTAAAGCGTATCATCAAGATTTAATCGTTAACAAGAACAGCCGCAAAAAAACCATCAGTTTGATGAAGTCGCGGCGATAGTTGCAAAAATTCTCCGGTATTCAAAGGTATTTTCTGCTGTGCTAATAAATCTGAGCAATTCAGCAGGGAAAATTGCGGGTGCGTGGCTAGAAAGCCGCTGACAATGGTTTGATTTTCTTCCGGTAGTAAGCTGCAGGTTGCATAGACTAGCCGTCCACCTGGTTTGAGCAAGCCAGCGGCGGCGGACAAAATGGCTGTTTGTTTTATTTTCAATTCTTCAATACCCTGCGGGGATTGGCGCCATTTCAAATCGGGATTGCGCCGCAGGGTACCGAGACCGCTGCAGGGAGCATCCACCAATACACGATCAATTTTTCCGGATAGTCTTTTGACTTTATTGTCATTCTCATTGGCGATGAGCTGCGCGTGTAAATTCGACAAGCCGGAACGTTTGAAACGGGGTTTCAAATTGCTCAATCTCTTTTCCGAAACGTCAAAAGCATAAAGACGCCCTTTGGAATGCATCAAGGCGCCTAGCAACAACGACTTGCCGCCAGCACCGGCGCAGAAATCGACAATCATTTCACCGCGTTTCGGCGCTAGCAAATAACCGAGCAGTTGGCTGCCTTCATCCTGCACTTCTATTTTTCCCGATAAGAACAGTGCATGGCGATTGATGGCAGGCTTCCCGCTCAGGCGAATGCCGCACGGAGAATAAGGCGTTGCTCGTGCCGCGATACCCTCTTGTTGGAATATTTCGAGTATTTCATTGCGCTTGGCGAGAATAGTATTAACCCGAAGATCCAGCGGTGCTGGTTGCTGCAAGGACAATCCCAGTTCGAGGATATCTTGATCCGGCATGCCCGGCAGCAATTTTTCCACCAGCCATGCGGGAAATTCAGCGCGGATATCCAATGGCAGAGCATCCAGTTTACTGGCTTTGACTTCCACCAGCCACTTGGTTTCTGTTTCACTGATTAGCGATGCTAGTTCACGCAGGTTCATGCCTTGAAATTTGACCAGAAAAGCGAGCACCAAAGCGCGTGGTGTAACCGGCTTTGTGAGGCTTTCAAGAAAAAAGCGGTGGCGTAAAATGCCAAAAACGGTTTCGGCGATGAATGCACGATCTTGCGCGCCCAGCATAGGGGTATCGTGGAAGAAACGCCGCAAGATAGCATCGGCGGGATACGCTAATGGAAGCACGGTGCGCATGGCTGCAACGGCTGCATCCAGTTGGGGGTGAGTTAAATGCATTGAATTCCGGTGTAAGTGATGTTAATGGCGGGATTAATTAAGAATGCTCTGAAAGGCTCAATGCATTCTTAATGCTCGGTCTTATAGCTGATATTGATTTCGGTGATCATTTTCTCGATTTCGCGGCCATTATCTTCTATCGAGACGATGCGTACCGGCAGCATGTGATTGTTCAGCGCCAGCCATAATTTCCTTTTGAGCTTGGAGTGTTTTTCTTCCTGCCGGATTAACACCATCGTTTCCATTTTTCCAAGCGGCGTATCGAGCGTTTCTTTCGTAATGGTGTAGCGCGACAGCTGCAAGGTATCACCATTAGCGATATGGCATTCTACATGGCGTTTGGGGAGCTCGGTGAAAATGAAATTGTACGACATGCTGAGACGATCCAACGTGCCGTCCGGCATTATTTCCTTTGCTTGATGTCCTTGATGATGGAGCGTAATGACATGATTCTTCCAGTCGAATTCGGCCACACTGGGTTTCTTCTGACCGCGTTTTTCATACGCGCGCACTGGCCGTAACCCCTTTGGGGTAATGAATCCTTCACTGTGGCGTATGATGCGGTTGGGTTCAATGAGTTTGAACATACCGGTGGCTTGCGCTTCGCTGTTGATCGAGTAATGCGCTTTGCCTTCGACGTGTTTGATCACCATAACCTCATTGATCTCGCCTTCACCGATATCGGTCTTCACGGCATACTTGATTTCGATGCGAGACGGCAGATCC
Source organism: uncultured Nitrosomonas sp. (assembly GCA_964421895.1). Classification (GTDB taxonomy): domain Bacteria; phylum Pseudomonadota; class Gammaproteobacteria; order Burkholderiales; family Nitrosomonadaceae; genus Nitrosomonas. Next base: position 4,867 of record CAYQZF010000030.1, read on the forward strand.
GTGGCCATTGCTAAGGTGCTGCACAGCCATAACAGGATAACGAGCGATGCAAATTTCATTCTGCCAATCCCGGCGAATAAAGCGCGGCGTCGCTGACGCTGGAACCGATCACTTCAATCTGATTGCCGTTCAACCGGATGCGGTCCTCCATGAACCAGCGCACTGCCTGCGGATAGATGCGATGTTCCTGTTCCAAGACCCGGGTAGCCAGCGTTTCCTCAGTATCGCTGGATATTACCGGGATGGCGGCTTGAATGACAATCGGACCGTGATCCAATTGCGGCGTGACAAAATGTACCGTACAGCCGTGAATCTTGATGCCTTCTTGCAGTGCTCGCGCATGCGTTCCCAATCCGGGTAATGCGGGCAATAAGGAAGGGTGGATATTCATTAACCGGCCTTGATAGCGTTGTACAAAGCGATCGCTTAGTATACGCATGAAGCCTGCCAACGCAATCAGTTTTGGCTGGTAAGCATCAATTTTTTCCGCTAAGGTCACATCGAAACTTTGCCGATCCGGAAATGCGCGATGGTCGAGAACGATGGTTTCGGTGCCGTATTGCCGTGCAATCTCCAGTCCTGATGCGTTAGCGCTGTTGCTGATGACCACGATACGATCGGCCGGTAATTTTGCTTCCAGCAGCGCTTGCATATTGCTGCCACGGCCGGAAATCAGAATGACCAAAGATTTCATATGGGTTATTGCCGGGAAATAGCGGCTTAGACCAGAACCGTGGCGGCTTGATCGGCTGTGCGCGGCTTAATTTCACCGATCCGCCAGACAATTTCACCCGCTGTGCGCAAACTGTGCAGTGCATTTTCTGTGTGTTCGGGTGCGACGACGACGACCATGCCGATACCGCAATTAAACACGCGCGCCATTTCGTGATCGGCGACATTGCCTTGTTGCTGCAACCAGTGGAACAACGGTGGCATTTCCCAAGTATCACGGTGTAAAACTGCCGTAAGTTGATCGGGTAAAATACGCGGCACATTTTCCACCAAGCCGCCGCCCGTGATGTGCGCCAGACCCTTGACCGGTAGTTGATTGATCAATGCCAGCAGTGGTTTGACGTAAATGCGCGTCGGCGCCATGATGACATCGGCAAGCGGTTGACCGTGAAAATCGGCGGTTAAATCCACACGATTATTTTCAATGATTTTGCGGATCAGCGAATAGCCATTGGAATGCGCGCCGCTAGAGGCGATCCCCAGCACAATATCGCCTGCTTGTATCGTGGCGCCGCTGATAATCCGCTCCTTCTCTACCACGCCCACGGCAAATCCGGCCAAATCGTACTCGTCATGCGGGTACATGCCCGGCATTTCCGCCGTTTCCCCGCCGATCAACGCACAACCGGCTTGTTCGCAACCCGCGGCGATGCCGCTGACAACCTGGGTTGCCGTCTCCACCCGCAATTTGCCGCAAGCGAAATAATCCAGGAAAAATAAGGGTTCTGCGCCTTGAACCAGAATATCGTTGGCACTCATCGCTACCAGATCGATGCCAATGGTGTCGTGCCGCTTGAGCTGGAACGCCAGCTTCAGCTTGGTGCCTACACCATCGGTGCCGGATACCAGCACCGGATTGCGGTATTTCTTAGAAATTTCAAACAAAGCGCCAAAACCGCCGATGCCGGTGAGTACTTCGGGCCGTAGCGTGCGCTTGGCCAGCGGCTTGATATTGTCAACCAGCCGGTCGCCTGCGTCGATGTCGACGCCGACATCGCGATAGGATAGTTGCGTTGTTGTGTTCGGGTGATCGGATTTGAATGAAGTCAACTTGAATTCTCTTGCGGTTAGAAGTGAACGCAGCTAAATAAATGCAATTTTACCGCAAATGAGTGATGCGCATGTTGTGTGCTGATAAAAATCATCCGGCGGTGAGGTGCATCCGGCTTTTGCGCGTTGCGCTTTTCCTGGTATTGGAATTGCCGCATTTTGTGATTCCACTGGTTTGACTTATACTCAAATGGCGGTTGAAGTAAAAGAAGTTCATTCAGTATGCAGTTCTGTAACGGTAGATTGATTAACATACTTTTATGGGGGAATGAAGATGAAAACAATTCATGGCCGTGGCCTTGGCTGGCATAGAGACCTGCCCGATATGCGGGATCATACCCAATCGACAGAAGCGGTTGCGAAAGTTCTGGCGAAATCATCAGCTTTAAAGAAAGCGGCAAAATCCTTACCTGCATCGGTCGATTTGCGCAAATACTGCTCACCGATCGAGGATCAGGGACAGCTCGGTTCGTGCACCGCGAATGCGGGCGTGGGTATGGTTGAATATTTTGAACGCCGTGCGTTTGGCAAACATATCGATGCATCACGATTGTTTTTATACAAAGTCACCCGGCAACTGCTGGGTTTCACCGGCGACGACGGCGCTTATCTGAGGGACACCATGAAAGCACTGGTGCTGTTTGGCGTTCCGCCCGAAAAATACTGGCCCTACGATATCGCCCGTTTCAACGATGATCCTTCCAGTTTTTGCTTTTCATACGCACAGAGTTATCAGACGATCAAGTATTACCGTCTCGATCCGCCCAATACCCCGACAGCGACCGTGCTAAAAAATGTCAAAACAAGCCTGGCAGGAAATCTTCCCGCGATGTTCGGCTTTTCGGTTTATAGTTCAATGCCGCCTGGCGGTGACGGCAAGGGCGAGATTCCCTATCCAACCAGCGGCGATACCTTGGAAGGCGGTCATGCGGTGCTTGCGGTCGGCTATGATGATCAAAAGAAAATCGGCTCCACCAAAGGTGCGCTTCTGATCCGCAACTCGTGGGGAACCGACTGGGGTGATCATGGCTACGGTTGGCTGCCGTATGCGTATATCGAAAACGGTTTGGCGGATGATTTCTGGTCGCTGGTGAAGGCGGAGTTCGTCGATAGCGATTTGTTTAAATAGTTTTGTATCAAGTGGGACCGGTTCGAGTTTTCAATTTTTAGCATACAGCTGCTGGTTCCGAGCAAGATCACATACCGGTTGGCTTGAATTCCCCCGTGGTTTCGCCACGGGGTTGTTCATTTTTATTTCATGGTACTCACTAATACGATATTGACGATAAACATCAATACGCCGAGTATTAACCAATTTCTTCCAGCTTTTTTCGCGGCGGGATCGTCTTTTCTAAAATAAGTAAAACCCATGGCAATGCCGATCAGCGGGAAAAGTATAGTGCCGATGATAATTGCCAGATTGATTCCCGCTGAAACTGTGGGTTTTTCATGTGGGGAAGAGATTTCGTTTTCTTTCTCGCTCATCGTTCTGATCATTTCAAATAGTAAAAAAGCCAATGTAACCGAAACCGGTCACAAAACCTAGGGAATCTTCCGGGATTTCCTCAATTTCCCTTCCGGAAAAATTTGATCCCTGTAACGATGCCGCCTTTAGCGCACCATAACGATGATAAACAAATACATTGTGTATTTTTAGCAGCAAAAAAAAGTAGCGGAGTGGTATGATCAGCGCTGATTTTGTTTGCTGTGGCATCAGTTTCAATCCATGGATTTCAGCTGCCGGTTTTGCCGGCGGAGTTTTTAATGCAGAGGCCGTTCATGTCTTTCAGTATCACCGGTTTGTTATCGCAGCACCGTACCGACAAATTTGATTTGCACGATCATTATCTGAATGCGCAGATGGTCAGAGTGCTGAAAACAATCGGTTATGACCGCAATTATGAGCGTGCAGCGGGACAATATTTGTACGACGAGCAAGGTAACGAGTACCTCGATTTATTGAGCGGTTTCGGCGTGTATGCCTTCGGCCGCAATCATCCGGTCATCGTCAATGCGTTAAAGGAAGTGTTGTCGCTGGAGATGCCCGATCTGGTACAAATGGATGTGTCGGTTCTGAGCGGTTTGCTGGCCAAGGAAATTCTAACCACGACGCCGGATAATCTGGAACGTGCGTTTTTTTGCAATTCCGGTACCGAGGCGGTGGAAGCGGCGATCAAGTTCGCCCGTTACTTTACCAAGCGCAACCGCATCATCTGCTGCGATCACGCCTATCACGGATTGACGATGGGCGCGTTGTCACTCAATGGCGAGCAGATTTTCAAGGATGGTTTCGGGCCGCTGCTGCAGGATTGCGGTTCGGTGCCCTTCAACGATCTGGCCGCTTTGGAGCAAGCACTCAGCGGCCGTAACGTCGCGGCGTTTGTCGTCGAGCCGATTCAGGGCAAAGGCGTCAACATTCCGGATGACAACTACTTGCCCGAAGTCGAGCGCTTATGCAAGAAATACGGCACGTTGTTTGTCGCCGACGAAATTCAAACCGGCTTGGGCCGTACCGGTAAATTCTGGGCGGTCGAACATTGGGGCGTGAAGCCCGACATGATTTGCATGGCCAAGGCGCTGTCCGGCGGGTTCGTTCCGGTCGGTGCGGTCGCTATGACGCAACCGATTATGGAAAGCGTATTCAACCGCATGGACCGGGCGGTGGTGCACGGCTCCACATTCTCCAAGAACAATATGGCGATGGCGGCAGGGTTGGCTAGTTTGGAAGTCATCAAAACCGAGAAGCTGGTCGAAAACAGCGCGAAAATCGGCGCGGATATCATCGGACAGATTAATGCTTTGACGAATCAATATGAATTCCTGAAAGAAGCGCGCGGAAAGGGATCGATGATTGCCATCGAATTCAAATCGCCGAGCAGTTTTTCGCTGAAAACGGCCTGGATGATGCTGGAAGCGGCCAACAAAGGATTGTTTTGCCAGATGATCACGATTCCATTGTTCAAGGAACATCGCATCCTGACGCAAGTGGCCGGTCATGGCATGAACGTTATCAAGTTGCTGCCGCCGTTGATCCTGACGCAGAAAGATTGCGACCGCATCGTCGGCGCATTGACCAAAACCATCGCCGATACGCATCAAGTGCCGGGTTCGATCTGGGAGCTCGGCAAGAACCTCGCCAGTCACGCATTAAAAGCGAAAGCCGGGCAAAGTTAAGGTTAGGCATGAACATGGAACGTTCCGACGGCTTGCATTATCTGTGGTGGCTGGCGCTGGCATGCGTATCGGGTGGGGTGCTTTATCTGCTGAGCCCGATTCTGACGCCTTTTTTGCTGGCTGCGGTGATTGCGTATATTTGCAACCCGATCGTGACACGCATGGCGAGCCACAGACTATCGCGCACCGTGGGCACGATCCTGGTGATGCTGTTGTTGTCCGGCATGTTTGTGGCATTGATTTTTATCATGGTGCCGCTGTTTGAGGAAGAAGCCAGGCGGCTGATGGATAAAATGCCGGTGTATCTGGATGTGTTGAAAAATCACGTGATGCCGTGGCTGGAAGCGCGGTTTAACATCAGTCTACAGCCCGACATGAATCTGTTGAAACAAGCAATTTCAGAGCATTGGCAAAGCGCCGGCGGGGTGGCGGCAAAAGTGCTGCCGTCACTGACCAGCGGCGGCATGGCGATTGTGGAATTTTTGGTCAATATGCTGCTGGTGCCGGTTGTGCTGTTTTACCTGCTGCGCGATTGGGATATGCTGATCAAACTGATCGATGAAATGATTCCGCGTTACTGGCATCAGCAAATTTCAGTACTGGCGCGCGAGACGGATCAAATTCTCGCGGAGTTCCTGCGCGGCCAGCTGTCCGTTATCGTTTTGATGAGTATTTGTTACATTACCGGCTTGTGGCTGGCGGGATTGGAATTTGCGTTGCCAATCGGTTTGGTCGCCGGCATTCTGGTTTTTGTGCCCTACCTAGGTATGATTGTCGGCTTGACGCTGGCGACGCTGGCCGCCGTGATGCAGTTCCAGGATTGGAGCGGAATCATTCCGGTGTGGATCGTATTCGGCGCCGGTCAATTGCTGGAAGGTATGCTCTTTACCCCCTGGCTGGTGGGAGACCGCATCGGCTTGCACCCGGTAATGGTGATCTTCGCCTTGATGGCATTCGGCCAGTTATTCGGTTTTTTCGGCATCCTGCTGGCGCTGCCAGTGAGCGCCGTGTTGCTGGTGTGGTTGCGCCATTTGCATCAGCATTATCTGGTCAGCAATTTCTACAATTCCTAACCGCCGCCGGTTTAAAGTCCGGCGATTACTTTGAATCCCGATGATGCAACAATTGCTGCTCGATATTCTGCCGCTGCCGCTGCCCACACTGGAAAATTTCCAGCCAGGGAAGAATGCCGAGTTGCTGCACATGCTGACCGGTATTGTGTCGGGACGAGAACAGGATCGTTTCGTTTATTTGTGGGGCAATCCGGGCAGCGGTAAAAGTCATTTACTGCAAGCCAGTGTCGCCGCGTATACCCAAAGCAACCGGAAAGCGGTATATTGCTGCACCCAAAACGGCAGCGAATTTGTGTTCGATAGTGGCATGGATTGCATCGCAATCGACGATGTCGACCGTCTGGATGCAGCAGGGCAGATCGCCTTGTTTAATTTGTATAACCGGCTGCGCGACGAGGGGCACGCATTCATGCTGCTGAGCGGGGCGGTTGCGCCGGTGTATCTGGATTTACGGCAGGATCTGGTGACGCGCTTGGGCTGGGGGCTGGTGTTCCAGGTGCATGAACTGACCGAAGAGGAAAAAATCCAGGCGATGAAAACACACGCCGCGGATCGCGGTTTTGACATCCCGCAGGAAATTTGTCTTTATCTGCTGCGGCACGGGCGGCGTGATTTGCCGTCGCTGATGATGACGCTGGATGCGCTGGACCGTTATTCGCTGGCGCAGCAGCGTCCGGTTACCATTCCTTTATTACGAGAATTATTACAGGTGGCATCATGAATTTAGCATTGTTTGATCTGGATAACACGCTGATTGCGGGCGACAGCGATTTTCAATGGGCGCAATTTTTGATCGAGAAAAAAGCATTGGATAGGGAATTGCACGAAGCGAAAAATATCGAGTTTTACGAGCAATACAAAGCCGGTACGCTCGACATTCACGAGTTCCTGGATTTTCAGCTCAAGCCGCTGGCGCGCCACTCACGCGCGCAGCTTGAAACATGGCGCAAGGAATTCATGACGAAAAAGATCGCGCCGCTAATCGCACCCGGCACGCGCGAATTAATCGAACGGCACAGGCTGGATAACGATCTGTGCATCATCATTACCGCCACCAACAGCTTCGTCACCGCGCCGATCGCACAGGCGCTCGGCATCGAACATTTGATCGCGACCGAACCTGAAGAGAAAGACGGCGAATTTACCGGCAAGGTATTTGGTACACCATCATTCCGTGAGGGGAAAATCGAGCGATTGGAGAAATGGCTGGATGCGCATAATCTGACCTGGCTGTCGTTTCTGCGCAGCTGGTTTTATAGCGACTCGCTCAATGACTTGCCGCTGCTCAGCAAAGTGACGCACCCGGTCGCCGTTGATCCCGATCCGACGCTGAAAAGCCATGCTGAGAGAAACAACTGGCCGATTATTAGTTTGCGTTGATGAGGCGGATACACTGAAGTTTTGTGTTCTCGTTGAACAGATCTCACCGCACGATTACCGGAGGAAAAATGAACGAATATCAACTGGCGAAAAAAACATGCGACGTGTCAGTCGGCGAATCGGTAAAAATTGTCCGCGAACTCCAAGGATTAAGTCAGAACGAGCTGGCTGCACTCACCGGTATTCCGCAATCGACCCTCTCTGCCATCGAGCATGACCAAATCAACTTGGGAATTGAACGCGCCAAAATATTGGCCAAAGCCCTCAAATGCCATCCTGCGGTACTGGTTTTCCCTGGATGGAATGTTGAAGCCGCTGCATAACACTCCAGTGCAGTGGGGGATGCTGGGCTCTCTTCGGCAATCCAACTTTTTTATTCTGCAATTCGATTGAGCCAGTAACCGGGTTTTCTGCTTTGATGCATTACGGCAATCACATAGATTTTTCCGCTTGATTGTCTGAAAATTACAGCAAAGGGAAAACGGGTAAGGATATAACGCCGGAAGCCTTTTCCGAATTGAGGCCATACGGCAGGAAGCTCGGCAATGGCTTCATAAGCATTTTCAAGCTCATCGATGAAATTACCGCCTAATCCTCCCGCCGCAACTGCGGAAACAGAATCACATCGCGGATGCTCGGGCTGTCGGTCAGCAGCATGACCAGCCGGTCGATACCGATGCCTTCCCCGGCGGTTGGTGGCAGGCCATATTCCAGCGCGCGGATGTAGTCCGCATCGTAGTGCATGGCTTCATTATCCCCGGCATCCTTAGCTTTGGCTTGTTCCAGAAAACGTGCTGCTTGATCTTCTGGGTCGTTTAATTCCGAGAAGCCGTTGGCGATTTCGCGTCCTGCGATATAGAGTTCAAAGCGGTCGGTGATTGTGGTGTTGTTGTCATTGCGCCGTGCCAAAGGGGATACTTCCGCCGGATAGTCGACGATGAACGTGGGTTCGAACAGCAAATGCTCGGTGGTTTCATCGAATAGTGAAAGCTGCAGGCCGCCGATGCCGTCGTTCGGGTTGTAATGAATGCCGAGTGCTTGTAGCTTGTTGATCAGGAAATTGCGATCGTTTAATTGCGCGTCGGTGTATTCCGGATGGAATTTCCGGATGGCTGCGGTGATGGTTAGCCGGGCAAACGGTTTTGCCAGATCCATGGTTTTACCCTGATACGTGACTTCGGTCGTGCCCAGCACTTTGTGCGCGATTTCCGCGAGCATTTTCTCGGTGAAGTCCATCAGATAAGTGAAATCCTGGTAAGCCTCGTAGAACTCCACCATAGTGAATTCCGGGTTATGCCGGGTGGAAATGCCTTCGTTGCGAAAGTTGCGGTTGATTTCAAACACCTTTTCCATGCCACCGACCACCAGTCGTTTCAAGTAAAGTTCGGGCGCGATGCGCAAATACAGTGCCATATCGAGGGCGTTGTGATGCGTGGAAAAAGGCCGGGCGGTCGCGCCGCCGGGAATCGGGTGCATCATCGGGGTTTCGACTTCCAGGTAGCCGCGTGCCACGAAAAATTCGCGCATGGCTTGAATAATTTTCGAGCGCGCCGTGAACACCTTGCGCGCGTCTTCATTGGTGATCAAATCGAGGTAACGCTGGCGGTATTTTTGCTCCTGATCGGTCAGACCGTGAAATTTTTCCGGCAGCGGACGCAGCGATTTGGTCAGTAACTGTAAATCCGTAACACGAACCGACAGCTCGCCGGTTTTGGTTTTGAATAACGTACCCTGCGCGCCGAAAATATCACCCAGGTCATGGTGCTTGAACGCCGCATGCACGGCTGCGCCGGTGTGATCGTCCGATATGTACAACTGAATACGTCCGCTCATATCCTGGACTGTGGCGAAACTGGCCTTGCCCATGACGCGTTTTAGCATCATCCGTCCCGCTACTTTGACCGCAATGGGTGATTCTTCCAGCTGTTCCTTGGTTAAATCATCGTATTGCCGGTGCAAATCCGCTGACAAATGCTCGCGCCGGAAGGTGTTCGGGAAAGCGTTGCCAGCCTGCCGCAATTCGGTCAATTTGGCGCGGCGCTCGGCAATGATTTGGTTTTCGTCTTGAGGAGTGGTTGATGGATTTTCCTGGTTCATGTTCTTGTTTACGAAGGTGTGGGATCGAGTTAATCGGTTGATTTGTATTTGGGCGCTCATTATACGCCGCAAGTGAAAATTTCGTGATGCCGTGTTTTTCTGACTGCGCGGGCGAGAACAAACGGCGCTCGAGTGACCGTAGGTATCGTTGATGGTTTTAAAGTGATCGATGTCGATCATGATCACTGTAATGCCGAATCCGCCGCGCTTGGCGCGCAAAATCTGTTTGCGCAGGATATGCCGGATAGACAGTCTTCACCCAGACCATGCCGGCGTTCCTGGCTTTAATGTGAATGCGGTCCAGGTAGACGATGGGAGACAGCGCATCCAAAGGACGGGATTGTCATGCCTTAACATCGTCAATGATCGCACCGGTAACGGACGAAATCAGCGCGGGTGAGACCTCGGCCCCGTACATCTCTTCCAGGTGACCCTGAATTTCCCGCACCGTCATACCACGGGCAGAATCTTGCCGCCGAAACCCGTTCAGCGGGTTTGATGTTTGGGGATGATCAGTGGCTCAAAGCTGCCGTGGCGGTCCGGGGAATTTCGACCGGCAATTCACCAGACTCGCCCTTGAGCATCTTCTTGCGCTTGCCACTATGGGTGTTGCCGCCAGGATTGGCAACCGGCTTGTTGCGGCCATGACCAAGGTGTTCAGCCATCTCGTCTTCCAATGCGCGCTCGGCCAGTTTCTTGGTGAGTTGCTTGAGCAGGCCATCCTCACCTATTCTGACCGGCATACCATGTGTATCCACAACCCGATGTATCTTGGTGTTGAGTCCCTTTTTGTCGGCTTATGTCCTGATTTCCGCCTCTGGCTTCGGCAGCATGAGGACGAACCTTGCAATGACTTGCATCAATCATCAGCCATTCGTAATTCGCATCGTCAATCGGCACTTCCAGTAATTTTTCCCAGATACCCTTGCCGCGCCAGCGGATAAAGCGGCTGCGCGTATTGCTCCAGTCGCCATAATCCAGAAAACCGCATTGATAATTGGCGGCTATCTCTGGTCAGTCCTCCCCAAGCGCCTTGGCGTCCAGGCAGATGTGTCTCTAGTCGCGCCCATACTTTGTCTGATATGTCATGTCTGTGATGTGAACATGTGATATGAAATCTTTGTGTTTTTACAAGAATCTTGTAGATTCAATCTCGTGAATACATTATCTTGAAATTTTTACATATCAACCTTGCATATCAATACCGTTCCAATCGGCATCCTAGGTGATTGATTGGAAATTTCAAGATTATGATTATATTATTTAAATTTATTTGTTCGTGGCTTGGAGAAGGAAAAAAATCACTTTGTGCGTATAATGGCAATCTTTATTGTTTGCGGTTATGACAAGCAATAAGTCTGATTTAACTGGATGAGGAAAAACTAACATGCGCGTTTTAAAAAATACTGTGGTTTCACTGAACTATGAATTGACGGACACTTCAGGAAAGGTTCTGGAGAAAACCGATACCCCGATCAGTTACCTGCACGGCGGTTACGGCGGCATTTTTCCGCTGGTGGAAGAAGCGTTGCATGAAATGGAAGTTGGGCATTCCTGTTCGGTCGCGATGGAGCCGGAAGATACCTTCGGTGAGTACGATGCCGAATTGATACGCGTCGAACCGCGTAGTTCATTTCCAGACAACGTAGTCGTCGGTATGCATTTTGAAGGTGGTGCGGAAGATTCAGATGATTTTATTATTTACAAAGTGACCGATGTCACCGACGACTCCGTCATCGTCGACGGCAACCATCCGTTTGCCGGGATAAAACTAAATTTTGCCTGCACCATAACCGATGTGCGCCCCGCTACAGCGGATGAAATTGCCCATGAGCATGTGCATGGTGCACATGGTCACGATCATTAAGAGTGTGCGGAAAAAAACCACTGCGCGCCGATCAAGCCGCTTAGAAATTAGGTTCAAAAAAGCTCATTTAACATTCGTAAACTGAGCTTTTTCGCCTTGCCTGTCTTGCCAACCATCTTTTCAATGCTTTTCTTAGTGACTACCGGGCGCACCCAACGCTTTTTTCAATAGATACAGTTGCTCCAACGCTTGCCGGGGAGTCAGCTCGTCCGGAGAAAGATCTTGCAGCAAAGCAATCACCGGATGTTCTTTCTGCGCAGGAGCTGGATCGATTGGCGGTTCGGAAGCTGGAAACGAAAACAGATCCATCTGCGGTTCTTTTTTTATGCTTTCCTGCTCCAATTTGATCAGGTGTTTTCTCGCCAGCTTGATCACAGCTTCGGGAACACCCGCCAGAGCTGCAACTTGCAGTCCGTAACTTTGACTGGCCGGTCCCTCGTTCACCTTGTGCAGAAAAACGATGCGGTGTTTATATTCCACAGCATCCAGATGCACGTTTTGCAACTGCTTGAACTCCTCCGCCAGCTTGGTCAGCTCGAAATAATGGGTGGCAAACAACGTAAAACTGCGATTCTTGGCCAACAAATGACGGGTGATGGCAAATGCCAGCGCCAAGCCGTCGAATGTCGACGTGCCGCGCCCGACTTCATCCATCAGCACCAGGCTTTGCGCGGTGGCGTTATGCAAAATGTTGGCGGTTTCCGTCATCTCCACCATGAACGTCGAGCGCCCGCTGGCTAAATCGTCGGCGGCGCCGATGCGGGTGAAAATCTGATCCAGTACGCCGATGCGCACGGCTTTCGCCGGTACATAACTACCGCAATGCGCGAGCAAGGCGATCAATGCGATTTGCCGCATGTAAGTGGATTTTCCGCCCATGTTGGGGCCAGTGATCAGCAGCATGCGCGGTTTCCCGGTATGCTCGGCGCCCAACTGCACATCGTTGGCGACAAAGTTTTCTACCTGTTGCTCCACCACCGGATGGCGTCCGGTATCGATGGATAAACTATCGTCGCAGGATAGCTGCGGCACGGTGTAATCCAGCGCTTGCGCCCGCTCGGCAAACGCGCACAACACATCGAGTTCCGCAACACTCATCGCGATTCTTTGCAGCACTTGCAGATGCTTGATCAGCACATCCAACAATCCTTCGTACAAATACTTCTCCCGCGCCAGCGCCCGGTCTTGCGCGGATAAAGCTTTATCCTCGAACGCTTTCAGTTCCGGCGTGATGTACCGCTCGGCGCTTTTCAGGGTTTGCCGACGGCGGTAATCGGCAGGGATTTTTTCGTTATGTGCATGCGTGACTTCGATATAAAAACCATGCACGCGGTTGTATTCCACTTTCAAATTCGGAATACCGGTGCGTTCTTTCTCGCGCATTTCCAGTTGCAGCAGGAAGTCGCCGCAATTGCTCTGCAATGCGCGCAATTCATCGAGTTCGGTATCGTACCCATCGGCAATGACATTGCCTTCGCGCAGCACTACGCCGGGTTCCGGCAATAGCGCTTTGCCTAGTAATTCGACGACGGCCGTGTCGATCCGCAACGCGTCAATCAATTGTCCGATACGCTCGCTGGCGCAAGCGGCGACAGTCTCAATCACTTGCGGCAGCAACCGCAAGCTATCGCGCAAACCCGACAAATCTCTCGGCCGCGCCGATCTCAACGCGATACGCGCAGTGATGCGTTCGATATCGGCGCATTGCCGCAACAGGATGCGCACGGCTGCAAAATGATGCTGCCCATTTTCTCCGGTCAACGCGGCGATACTATCGAGCCGTTGTTGTATCACGCTGCGATCGCGTAACGGATGATGCAGCCAGAATTGCAGCAAACGGCTGCCCATATTAGTGGCGCAAGTGTCGAGCAGCGACAGTAACGTAGGTGATCGTTCGCCGCGGATCGTCGCAGAAATTTCTAGGTTGCGGCGCGTAGCGGCATCCATGCGCACATAAACGCTCTCCCGTTCCGCTTGCAGGGTAGTGATATGCGGCGTAGCGGATCCCTGAGTCAAGCGGGTATATTCCAGCAATGCCCCGGCAGCGCACAGCGCAGTGGTTAAATCCTCGCAACCGAATCCGCTGAGATCATGTGTTTCAAATTGCCGTGTCAGGCTGCTGTATGTGCTGTCACAGTCAAACTGCCACAGCGGCAGGCGTTTCAGCGCCCAATTTTTTCCCTGTATCTCAGGCAGCATCAGCGGTTCGGGTAAAAGAATCTCTGCCGGTTGCAAGCGTTCCAGCTCGCTGAGAAGATTTTGCGGTCCAGTTTCCAGTACGCGTAATTGTCCCGCCGCCAGATTGAGCCAGGCCAGCCCCAATGTCGATTCCTGTATCATCAGCGCCAATAAAATGCAGTCGCGCTTATCGTCAAGCAACGCCGCATCAGTCAGCGTGCCAGGCGTGATGATGCGCGTTACTTCTCGCGCTACCGGCCCTTTGCTGAGCGCTGGATCGCCCACTTGCTCGCAAATTGCGACCGATTCCCCGGCCTTGACCAGCTTGGCTAAATATTGCTCGGCCGCATGGTAGGGCACACCCGCCATCTTGATTGGCTCCCCAGCGGAAGCGCCGCGCTGTGTCAGCGTGATGCCCAGCAGTTTGGCCGCTTTTTCCGCATCGCCGAAAAACAACTCATAAAAATCTCCCATGCGGTAAAACATCAACATATCCGGATGCTGCGCCTTGATTCGCAAATATTGCTGCATCATAGGTGTGTGTTTCTGCTCTATATCCATTAGAATTC
>CAYQZF010000031.1:0-18937 GCA_964421895.1 uncultured Nitrosomonas sp.
CTGGAACCCAATGTGGTACTCACCGCAATCGATTCTGACGTAATCAAAACCTACGTGGAGCTGGGACTAGGTGTTGGCATATTGGCCAATATGGCGTTCGATGCCAAACGCGACAAGAATTTGAGATCCATCGACGCCAGTCATCTGTTTGAACCCAGCACGACACGCATCGGCATCAGCCGCAGCAACTATATACGCAGTTATATTTTCGATTTTATCGAAATGTTCGCACCACATCTCGACCATGCCAGTATTCAAGCCAAGCTGGAAAGCGGCAAATCCGGCGACAATGAGTCTGCAAGTTGATTCTCACCGGAATTGAAAGTACGATGACCGATATCGCTGTGCTCGACCTAAAAAACAAGCGCTTAATCACCTAATGAGGTCAAATCATGAAAACGATCCTGAGTTTGTTTTCGCTATTACTCGTTCTGATCATCATCGCCCTCGGCTCCGGCTCCTATAATATGGCGGCCACCGAAAAGCATTGGGCCGTCACGGAAAAAATCATCGAGTGGGTACGTGAAAGTTCCATCGAAGCACGCGTCAAGAATCTGGAAATACCTGCTTCGGATGACAAAGAGCGTCTGCTGAAAGGCGCCGTTCACTACGACGCCATGTGCCCGGCCTGTCATCTTGCGCCCGGCTTGAAACCCACCGAACTCTCCGCTGGTTTGTATCCCCAGCCGCCGGTATTCCATCAGCGCCAACCAATCACCGATCCAGCCGAAAAACAGGATCGCGTCAGGAAATACTTCTGGGTGATAAAAAACGGCTTAAAAATGACCGCCATGCCGGCTTGGGGTCTCAGTCACGATGACGATTCGATCTGGGCGATGGCCACTTTCATCCTTGCAATGAGCCAGATGACGCCCGAGCAATACCAGGAATTCATCCATTCGACCGAGGATCACGCCCATACGCACGATCATGGACATGGCGGACATTGACCGGGGAAATTTGATTTCCTCACCGATCTCGGCTCAACTGATCACACACTACACGCAGGCGCTTTACCGGATCGGCGCCACGGCTGAATCAATAACGCTGAGAATCGATCAATACTCAGCCCCGCTCGCGCAATTTTTGACTGCATCCCATCAATCATGCGCTGCGATTATCAGCGCCTATAATCCCTATAGCGAATTATTAAGCGATGCGGAAAATTTGGCGGCTCATGAAGCGTTAGGAAAATTCCTGATGGACCATGCTTATTCGGTCACTGAAAGTTTGAATATGGATCCAATTGGTACATGGCCTGCAGAAAAAAGTTTTTTCATTCCCGGAATCGACATAAATACCACGAAATCATTGGGGCAGCAATTTCGCCAAAATACGATCGTCTGGATTGATCGCAACGCGATTCCTCGTCTGATCTTGCTGCGTTGAATCGCAAAAAATGCATGATGCGCTGCAACAGAAAGCATTTTGAAATTATTCAAAACATTTAAGGTCGAAAAATTCCGGGTAGCTGGTAACGTAAGCCCGATGCTATACTCAATTTTTTAATAACAGTTTGGGAGACATACTTATGAAGAAAACACTCACCTTTCTGACTTTGGCTTTTCTCAGTTTCGGATTGCTCGCCTTTGATGCGGAAGCAAAACGTATGGGGGGCGGCAAAAATGTAGGCACGCAACGCCAGTCAGTTAATCAGCAACAGGCAGCACCGAATACACCATCCTCCGCAGCGGCGGCACCGGCAGCAGCTGCTGCGGGCGGCAGCAAGTGGGGCGGCGCGCTAGCCGGTCTCGCGGCTGGCGGTTTGTTGGCTGCGCTCTTCATGGGCGGCGCGTTTGAAAACATCAACATGGCGGATTTTGTAGTTATGGCGCTGCTGATCGGTGTTGTTTTCTTTATCATCCGCATGTTGCGCAAACCCAGAAGCGAGGGGCACGCATCTTCGATGCAATATTCAGGAATGAACACCGGTACGCAAGACCGTTTTACTCCGCCACCCTTTACTGCAGCCACAGAAACAGCGAGTGGTGAAGCTAGCACAACGCATCGTCAACCGGCCATCCCGGCGGATTTTCAGGTAGAGCCATTTATCCGCAATGCCAAAGCTTCATTCATCCGCCTGCAAGCTGCGCATGATCGTGGCGACACCAGCGAGATTCGCGACTACACGACACCGGAGATGCTGGCGGAAATCAGTCAGCAAATCCAAGAAAGAAGCAATACGCAGCAAAAATCGGAAGTTATGTTCATTGATGCCCATTTGCTGGAAGTAGAAACAACCGCGGACATGGCCATCGCCAGCGTGCGTTTCACCGGTCAACTGCGTGAGTTGCCGAATGGTGAACCAGAAGCCTTTGATGAAATCTGGCATGTGCAGAAAGACCTGAAAGATCCGAATGCCACCTGGTTATTGGCTGGTATTCAGCAAGTTTCGTAAACTCCGCTGCAACGCAGCATTGCATCAAAACCCGATCGGATCGCCCGTTTTCAGCGTTGTGATTCGATCGGAGTAAGCTACCAATAACTCCCACTCTCATTTCGATCGATTTCCAGCGCACCCTAATCGACACCATGCATACGAGATTATCAAAGCTTGTCATGGTCTTAGCTTTCGCGCTGTATGCTTCGCTGGTGGCTTTTGATAATCTCACCGATTACAATTCCAATTTCACGCTTGTAGCGCACGTGCTGATGATGGACACCACGTTTCCGGACAACCAGGGATTGTGGCGAGCCATTCATTCTCCAACCATTCATCACACTGTCTACGGCCTCATCATCGGCACAGAAACCGTCATCGCAGCGCTATGCTGGTTCGGCGGCTTTCGCTTATACAAAAATATCAAAGACCCCGTCGCTTTCAATCGAGCCAAAAGTTTGGCGATCCTCGGATTAACACTGGGCTTTTTACTGTGGTTCACCGGATTCATGACGATTGGCGGCGAATGGTTTCTGATGTGGCAATCGGAAGTGGCCAACGGACAACAAGCTGCGTTCCGTCTAGTAGTGATAATCGTGGTGACGCTTATCTACTTGGTACAAACCGATGAGGAAAGGCACAGTTAAGGGTATAGCGAACTAAAAACGTTTACAACCAGCAGAAACTCCGTACTTCCTACATCCGTTCAACTACCAGGCAACCACGCATCGATCCCGGCTTGAGCAATTTGCGCATCCTGAAAAGAGCGCACGCCGCTGACGCCGATTGCGCCAACAAATTGTTGATCGATCACAATCGGCAATCCACCCTCGACCGGCAGCGCGCCGGGTAAGCCCAAATAGTGCAGGCGGCCTTCAGCAATATTGTTTTCCCAAATTTTGGTTGGACGGCGGAAGGCGATGGCAGCACGCGCTTTTTCAGTGGCGACCTGGATGCTGCCGTACTGTGCCCCATCCAGGCGTTGCAGATAAAGCAAATGCCCACCGTCGTCGACAATCGCGATGACAACCGGCCATTTATTCCGTTTCGCTTCCGCCTCTGCGCCGGCGGCTATTTTCTTGGCATCGTCGAGCGTCAGCAGTAATTTGTTCGTCGTCATCGCAATCTCTCCGCAAAAATGTCAAAAGAAACGGTCGCAATCAAATTCCGGCGCCATATTCGAATACTTCCTGGCGCATCTGCGCCTGTGAAATATTGCTGCCGGGCGGTACGCTTCGCGTCAGCCAGACATTGCCGCCGATCGTCGATCCGCGCCCGATGGTGATGCGTCCCAATATCGTGGCACCAGCATAAATTACTACATCGTCTTCGACGATCGGGTGGCGCAAATTACCTTTCACCAGTGCGCCGTTCTCGTCGACAGGGAAGCGTTTCGCACCCAGTGTTACCGCTTGATACAGGCGGACATTCTGTCCGATGATCGCAGTTTCTCCGATCACCACACCGGTGCCATGATCGATAAAGAAACTGCCGCCGATTTGCGCCCCGGGATGAATTTCGATACCCGTTGCCGAGTGCGCAATCTCGGAAATCATGCGCGCGATCAACGGCACGCCCAAACCATGCAGCACATGCGCCAACCGGTAGTGCATGATCGCCATGATGCCGGGATAGCACACCAACACCTCGTCGACATTGCGCGCCGCCGGATCACCTTCATACGCCGCCTTGATATCGCTCTCCAGCAAACGCCGGATTTCCGGTAAGCATTTGGCAAATGATTGTGTAATGGCGATCGACTGTGCGCGATCTTCGTCGCTAAGCGCCTCCAGACCCGAGTTATAGTGCAGTTCATGCTGAATTTGCACCATTAGCTCACGCAAAGTCATATTCAAGGTATGTCCGACATAATGATCGACCCCTTCATCCGCCAATTCCGATGACCCCAAACGGTTTGGAAACATCGCCGCGCTCAGGCCCTCGGCAACGCTCGCCAGTATCCTACGCGACGGCAGCCGAGGCGGACGGTCATGGCGGTTACGGCTTTCCAGTGACGCCAGCCGCTGCGCACGCAACTCGGCCACGATACTATCCACATCCAGATGCGTGCCGCGCACCAGGAGGTCCCTTACTTTCTTGCTCGTGTTCACTCTGTAGTCAGACCCTGTTGATCGAACATGCCTTCAAACAAAATACTGCTTAGATAACGCTCGGCGGAATCCGGCAATATCACCACGATGGTTTTCCCGGCATTCTCGGGACGTTTGGCATGACGCACCGCCGCCGCGACCGCAGCGCCGCAGGAAATACCGGCCAGAATACCTTCCTCGCGGGCCAGGCGACGCGCGTACAGTATGGCTTCTTCATTGCTGACTTGCTCGATTTCATCAACTAGCGACAGATCCAGATTATCCGGTACAAAGCCTGCACCTATACCTTGAATTTTATGTGGCCCGGGCGCTAGCGACACGCCCGCACGCTTTTGCGACAACACCGGACTTGCCGTCGGTTCGACCGCTACGGACATGATGGCTTTGCCTTTGGTTTGCTTGATATAACGCGAAACACCGGTAATCGTGCCACCCGTTCCCACGCCTGCGACAAAAATATCGACCGCACCATCGGTATCGTTCCAGATTTCCGGGCCGGTGGTTTTCTCGTGTATGGCCGGATTGGCCGGATTCTTGAATTGTTGCAACAGTACGTAACGCCCTGGATCGGAAGCGACGATTTCTTCCGCCTTCGCCAAAGCCCCATTCATGCCGCGCGCGCCTTCGGTCAATGCCAGTTTGGCGCCGAGCGCCACCAGCAGCTTGCGCCGCTCCACACTCATCGTTTCCGGCATCGTCAAGGTGAGCGGAATGCCCCGCGCCGCCGCCACGAATGCCAATGCGATCCCGGTATTGCCGCTGGTCGGCTCGACGATTTCTTTTCCCGGTCCCAACAAACCTTTGCGTTCGGCATCGTCGATCATTGCCACACCGATGCGGCATTTGACCGAATACGCCGGATTGCGCCCCTCAATTTTCCCCAGCACCAGCGCCGCCGCGCCATCCGTCACCCGGTTGAGACGCACCAACGGGGTGCGGCCAATCGATAGCGAATTATCTTCAAACCAATTTGCCATGAATTTTCCTTTCTTGTATGTGATCGCCATTGCACGCGCATCATAACCGAACTATTTCAGCGCAACGGTTTCACTATAGCGCATTCATTCCGCAGCGGAAAGTGCAAAGCAACCGATTTATGCCATTGAGAAGTCGCTTAAAACGCAATTTGCATGCGTGAGAACAACACTTTTTCATCCGGCCGGTTAGCACCGCTCTTGGCGCCGCCAGTGAAATGGGTTTGATTGTAATCCAATTGGAATTTGATATTGCGATTGAGATACCAGTTAATACCGATACCGAAACAACGAAATCAACACTGCTGTGATTCGAATATCACCGTTCCGGTCACCGCGATCGTATAGGGACGGGGAAACAAACTGACCAGTTTAGGCAAAGCAGTATCGCGCGCATTGATATGCCGCCCCTGGCTATCACCCAATAAACCGATCGGCTGAATGCCGGTAGGCGTTTTGACACTGGCATGGCGCTGATTCATACGCGCCGCGATTCCGCCGGATGCAACCAGATCGCATGATTGCGGATCGCCATTCATGCGTCAATTTCAGCCCCTCCGTGGTGGCCGATTTTGATCACCGTAGCCAGCAGCATATCACTAGCGTTAGGAACAATATCGTCTCCCTGCAATAACATGGCGACTGGCTCCAATTTCAGGTTACGCGGCGTATAGGCGATCTTTTCTTGCAACAAACATGTTGACTGATAAGTAAAGTTTTCATGTTAAATTCCTTAATCGATGAATTCTAAAAAAGAGCGAAGCGCAAATTTTTAGAAAACAATTCTCCTTGAGCTTCTCGAAACGGCGCAATCGCCATTTCTGAGAAGCTTGATTAACAGCTAAAATCGCTAAATGAAGAAGGGGGTAAGAGCCTTTCAGCTAACGGGTGCTAACTCAGCACGCTGATATCATCCCAGCTGATTTGGCCGGGCAGCACACCGACCAGCGTAATTGATACATCGGGACCAAAGTTTACGACGAGATCCGAGCCCTCATAATGCGCATCGGTAATAAAACTCTTCAGATGATCCACAGAAGTTAAGCCTAAACCTGTATCAAATTTTAGCGAATCGTGTTCCGACGAGTGAAAGTCTTCGATGCGCAAATGCGCCGCTTCGCGGATGACAAAGTCATCGGCGCCGTGTCCACCGGAGCAGCCTTCACCGCCACGGACGGCAATATGATCGTCACCGTCCGACGGCGAGAAGGAAAGATCACCTTCGAACCTGAAATGATGTCCGTCGTCCGGAGCACCCGATGCACTCTGCCACTGCTCGGATACGCGCAAATAAAGACCATCGCCGTCCGTATCCGCATAGCGGGTTATTTCCGTGCCAAAAGGCTTGATCTCGGTACGCACGACTTCGCTTCCGTCCACCGTGTAGGTTTCAGTACCGTCGTCATCGATCGATTTGGGTTTCAGCACACCATCCTCCATTTCAAATACGGCTGTTACCTTGCCGCCCGTGATCGTGAACTTGAAAGCTTTGTGCTCGTGTGCCGATGAATCATCATGTGAGTCGTCATGTCCTGAACTCATTTTTTCTCCTTTTTAGTAATAGTAAAAGTACTGTACAACGTTAAAAATCAAAATACTGCCAAAAAAATCCACCAATCCGCGATCCAGTTAACGGATCGGGTTTTGTTGCGCCGGTGTCCGTTGATTGCGCCATATTGCGAGCAGATTTTGAACCCAGCCATTATAAACCAGCGGAATCGTTAGTATGACTTGCCCGCCCATACCCGGATTTGCCGTAATTCTGTCATCCATCACGGTATTGCTCGCGGCGAAGAATCCGACTTTACCAGCTATTCTGGCGCCGGATGGATCGCCGTCGCCATTGGGATCAGGATCTATGACTAGCATGCGATTGGAAAATTTACTGGCATCGGGCATCATCCCGGTGGACGGCCGGGGCGCTACGCCAGGTGAACTATCGGTTGGAAAGGTTTCGCGGAGCGCAATCCGGATTAGGGTGGTGATCTGAATTTGCGTTACATTTTTTAACAATGCTGCGCCAGATGAACAGCAATCTGCCCGCTTTGCGCTGTGTCAGCAGGCACCGTGATCTGACAGCGTTCTGTAATCATAGGGCAGTAGATGATACTTTCGCGATATCCATCCCGGTTCCCGGTATATTGGGGATTCACTGTCGTAGAAAGGCATCTTGTTTGTACGTATAATATTTGGCTAGTTTAGGCCCATTCAGGAGTAGAAGGTTTTTTCAAAAAATCATCTGCCTCTGCTATTCGGATTAATTGTAAATTGTATTTATTTGAATACTTGGAGATGTCATGTATCAGCATATAAAAATACCTCGTGATGGTGAAAAAATTCAGATCGATCATGATAATTCATTGAAAGTGCCAAATAATCCAATCATTCCATTTATCGAAGGAGATGGTATCGGTATTGATATCACCCCGGTAATGCGCAAAGTTGTGGATTCTGCAGTAGAGAAAGCATACGGAGGAAAACGTAAGATTTCTTGGATGGAAATCTATGCGGGTGAGAAGGCAACGAAAATTTATGGACCGGATGTATGGCTGCCGGAAGAAACTTTGCAAGCGGCTGAAGAGTTTGTGGTTTCCATTAAAGGCCCGCTCACAACTCCAGTGGGGGGCGGTATTCGTTCGATTAATGTAGCGTTGCGTCAGCAGCTGGATTTATACATTTGTTTGCGGCCTGTGCGCTATTTTAGCGGTGTCCCTAGTCCGGTGAAGAATCCGGAAAAAACGGATATGATCATTTTCCGGGAAAATTCCGAGGATATCTATGCCGGTATTGAATGGGAAGCAGAGTCTGAATCCGCAAAAAAAGTAATCAATTTTTTGGTGAAAGAAATGGGGGTAACGAGTATACGTTTTCCTCAAACCTCTGGTATCGGTATCAAGCCCGTTTCAAGAGAAGGCACGGAGCGTTTTGTGCGCAAAGCTATTCAGTATGCGATCGATAATAAGCGCAAATCCGTGACGCTCGTGCATAAGGGCAATATCATGAAATATACCGAAGGGGCCTTTAAGAAGTGGAGTTATGCGGTTGCCGCCAAGGAATTCGGAGCAGAGCTGCTGGACGGTGGTCCATGGATGAAATTGCCGCCGGAAAAAGGCGGAATTATTATCAAGGATGTGATCGCGGATGCCTTTCTACAACAGATTTTATTGCGCCCGGAAGAATACGATGTGGTCGCTACTTTAAATCTTAACGGTGACTATATTTCTGATGCGTTGGCCGCGCAGGTTGGGGGGATCGGCATTGCGCCCGGCGCTAATCTCAGCGATTCCGTCGCAATCTTTGAAGCAACTCACGGGACAGCACCTAAGTACGCAGGAAAAGATCAGGTCAATCCCGGTTCGATCATATTATCTGCTGAAATGATGCTGCGTCATTTGGGCTGGGTGGAAGCAGCCGATATGATGATCAAAGCGATGGAAATTACCATCCAAAATAAGACTGTCACTTATGACTTTGCACGATTAATGCCAGGCGCTAGGCAGGTTTCGTGCTCTGCTTTTGGGGATGAGATGATTAAATGTTTAGAGGCGTAAGCAGATTAAAGCTTGCTAATACTATTTGCTACTTGATGATGAAATTACCAAACGCGCTATTTCTGGCTAATTTTCTCGTCGAGATGCTCAACCCTGACTCTGGCTACACCATGCAAGCCAATTTTCTTCGCCGCGCCGTGCGATAAATCAATGATTCTGCCTTTTTTGAACGGCCCGCGGTCGTTAACGAGAACATCGACATGGCGACCGTTTTGCAGATTGGTAACGCGGACGCGCGACGGTAATGGTAATGTTTTATGCGCAGCGGTTAAACCATGCGGGACAAAACGTGTTCCCATGGCGGTGCGATTGCCCGATTCCGAACCATACCACGAGGCATGACCGACTTCCCGGTAACCGGCGGCCGAGCGCATCGGGTAGTAGGTGACACCATTTATCGTATAAGGTTTGTTGTAAGGCGCAGTGAGATTGGGGTTGCGTTGACTGCCCTTGTCCGGTGAACGCTGCGAAGTACCGGAAAACATCGAAGCGCAGCCGCTGATCAAACTGGCGATCAGTAACATCAAGCCCAAATGCTTGCGATAGGTTGGCGGTTGCAGGGTGTCTGTCATTCACAAGTTTCCCAAATGCGGTTGATGATAATGGCCTTAGTTTATGATCCATGGCTTGAGTTTTTGTTCGCAGCACAAAATCTTGAATCCGGCCCGGCCGATCATATTATTATCGCAAGCCGGCGGTAAGTTGCAAGACTGCGGCAATGCATTCAATGATAAAGGAAGAAGGATTGAACGATGACGGATAACAGCCAGATCAAAATTAACGGGGCGATAGCGCGTGAGAATCCTCACGGCATGTTGCGCGAGCCGACTTTCTCGGGGGTGCTCTCTTTCATGCGGCGCAACTACAGCAAGGATATTGCCGGAGCCGAGCTGGTGATCAGCGGGGTGCCGCTGGATCTGGCGGTGTCTTACCGTTCCGGCGCGCGTTTCGGGCCGCAAGGCATCCGCTTGGCGTCGGCGGAAGTCGCGTCGTTAAAACCCTATCCGTGGGGTTTTGATCCGTTTGAGAACCTCTCGGTCATCGATTTTGGCGATTGCTATCTCGATGTGCATAATCCGATGACGATCCATGAGGCGATTGCCGGTCACGCCCGGCATATTCTGGCATCAGGGGCGCGCATGCTGACGTTCGGCGGCGATCATTACATTTCTTATCCGTTGCTGCAAGCGCATGCGGAAAAATTCGGCGCGCCGCTGGCGTTGATTCATTTCGATGCGCATAGCGATACCTGGCCGGATAATTCACCCAGCTCGCTGAATCACGGCTCGATGTTTTATAAAGCCGTGCGAGATGGATTGATTGATCCCAAGCATTCCGTGCAAATCGGTATTCGCACCTGGAATGACGATTTCATGGGTGTTCATTTCCTGGATGCCACTTGGGTGCACCGGCACGGTACTGATGCGGCGATTGGCGAAGTTGAGCGTATCGTCGGTGATCGCCCGGCTTATTTCACCTTTGATATCGATTGCCTCGATCCGGCGTATGCGCCCGGCACCGGTACGCCGGTGTGCGGCGGATTGACCACTGCGCAAGCATTGGCGATCATTCGCGGCTTTACCGCGATCAATTTGATTGGCATGGATATCGTCGAAGTATCGCCGCCCTATGATCACAGCCAAATCACGGCGCTCGCCGCCGCGCATATTGCGTGCGATCTGATTTGCCTGCTGGCGAAGCGCAAAGCGGATGGATTGCTGCGAGCGTGAGGATTCGGTTTTACATCTGAACGATTCTTTATCGTTCAAAGTAAAGTGTTGAAAGTTTTTTGTTCGCTACGAAGCCATTGCAAGATCCGGTTTACGACTCTATTCTTGCGATAAGCAAATTTTCTGAAACAGGAGGTTGATTAATGAAAAAGAACTTATTCATTCCTAAACTTTTTTCTGCGTCGGTCTTAATCACTCTCGCACACGGAATTTCCCAAGCCATGCCCGGCATGCACGATTCCGGTAGCGGGGCGGTGACGGAACATCCAAGGATTTCCAACAGCATCGGCGGGAAGATCAATACGGCCGGGTCAGAGATGGAAATTACCTACAGCGCCGACGGCAAGACAGCAATTTTTGTATCGACACGCGAGGGAAGTGTCCAGTCGCCCGGCGGCAATTACAGTTTTGATATCTGGATGTCGCACCGGGTCAACGATGAGTGGCAGGAGCCGATCCATTTGGGGCCGGGAATCGATCCCAAGGTGGGGCCGAACATCAATACGTCGGCGTGGGAGCTGGAGCCGAGTTTTTCCGACGACGGCAACGTGATTTATTTCACCCGCTACGAGCCGGGCAATATGCTGTCCGGCGATCTGTACGTGGTGCAGAAAGTCGATGGCGTGTGGCAAGCGGCCAGAAACTGGAACGATGTGCCGGAGTTGCCGAGCATCAACACTTCGACCGGCGAGGAGCATTGCCCGATCATTGCATCCGACAGCCTGATTTATTTCAGTTATCACCAGCCCGGCGTAACGCAGGACAGTGATATCTGGAAAGTCGAGAAAAAGGATGGCGTGTGGCAGAAACCAGTCAGTCTGGGGCCGAAAATCAACTCACCGCAACGCGATCACATGCACTGGACTGGGTTGTCGAAAGACGGCAAGAGTCTGATTATTACTAGCATGCGTACCGATCTGGATTCGCGTGGCGGGCATGACGAATGGATTGCGCGGCAAAACGCTGATGGCGAATGGCAGCAGCCGGTGAATCTCGGCGATGCCATCAATACCGGCGGCGAGGATATGTGCTGGACCTTCACGCCGGATGGTAAGCAATTCACCGGCAGTTGGGGGCCGCACGGCACGTATGATATGGATATCCGTTCGATCAGCAAGAACGATGTGCCATTGTTGAGACAGTTCGAGCCGATCGGCCCACCGCCCAATTTGCTGAAAAGCAGTAAAGCGAAGGCAAACTAACAGATCAGTCGAAAGAATAAAGCCCGCAAGTATGACTGATACCTGCGGGCTTATTTTTTAATCAGCTTTTAAGCAGCCGCTCTCGAAGCGCGTTTGCGTTCGTGTTCGAGCAAGAAACGTTTGCGGATGCGAATGGTTTTCGGCGTGATTTCCACCAGTTCGTCATCGGCGATGAATTCAATCGCGGATTCCAGCGTGAGCTGAATCGGTGGCGTCAGCACCACGGCTTCGTCAGTACCGGATGCGCGAATGTTGGTCAGTTGTTTTCCTTTGATTGGATTAACCACCAGATCGTTGTCGCGTGTATGGATACCGATCACCATACCTTCGTACAGACGGTCGCCGGGGCTGACGAACATACGGCCGCGGTCTTGCAGTTTCCACAAAGCGTACGCAACGGCTTCGCCATGTTCGGATGAAATCAGCACACCATTGCGGCGCGGTGGAATTTCCGGGCGCATCGGCGCAAATTCGTCGAAAACATGGCTCATCAAACCGGTGCCGCGCGTCATGGTCATGAATTCCGACTGAAAACCGATCAGACCGCGGGCTGGAATACGATAATCCAAGCGTACACGGCCCTTGGCATCCGATACCATATCCTGCAAATCACCACGGCGCGCACCTAAGGCTTCCATCACCGCGCCTTGATTAGCTTCGTCAACGTCGACGGTGAGCATTTCAAACGGCTCACACTTGACGCCGTCGATTTCGCGGATCACGACGTGCGGCCGGGATACCGCGAGTTCATAACCTTCACGGCGCATGTTCTCGAGCAGAATGGTCAGGTGCAGCTCACCGCGGCCGGAAATCAGGAACGAATCGGTTTCGTTGGTTTCTTCCATGCGTAATGCGACGTTAGTCAGCAATTCCTTTTCCAGGCGCTCACGTAACTGGCGGCTGGTGACGAATTTGCCTTCCTGGCCGGCAAAAGGTGAAGTATTGACCTGAAAGGTCATGGTCAGGGTTGGTTCATCCACGGCGAGTACCGGGAGTGCTTCGGGTTGATCGATATCAGCCAACGTCGTGCCGATGCTGAGCTCTTCCACGCCGTTGATTAGTACGATATCGCCAGCCAAGGCTTCTTTCATTTGTACCCGTTCCAAACCCTGAAAGCCGAGCACCTGGTTGACTTTGGCTTTTTTCGGCGGTTTGTCGCCCATCATTACCATGACTTCCTGGTTTGGTCGCAGTTTGCCCCGGCGGATGCGGCCAATGCCGATACGGCCGACGAAACTGGAATAATCCAGCGCGCTGATTTGCAGCTGTAGGGGTTCGTCAGGATTTTCATCAGGAGCGGGAACGTATTTGAGGATGGTGTCGAACAACGGACGCATGTCGCTGCTGGGTTTTGCCGGATCGAGCGTAGCAAAGCCGTTCAATGCCGAAGCATAGACCACTGGAAAATCCAGTTGCTCGTCATTGGCGCCTAGTTTGTCGAACAGATCGAAGGTTTGATCGACCACCCAATCCACGCGCGCACCCGGACGGTCGATCTTGTTGATCACAACGATCGGACGCAAGCCCTGCGCCAACGCCTTTTTGGTAACGAAGCGGGTTTGCGGCATCGGACCTTCGACAGCGTCGACCAGCAGCAACACGCCGTCGACCATCGATAGCACGCGCTCGACTTCACCGCCGAAATCCGCATGGCCGGGGGTGTCGACGATATTGATGTGAATGCCTTCGTAGTCGATGGCGCAATTCTTGGCTAAAATGGTGATACCGCGCTCGCGTTCAATATCGTTGGAATCCATCACGCGTTCGGAGATTTGTTGATGTGCGGCAAAGGTGCCAGCTTGATGCAGCAGTTTGTCAACCATCGTGGTTTTGCCGTGGTCGACGTGTGCGATGATGGCGATATTGCGGATCGGGCGAGACATAAAATAATTCCTCAAAAATAAGCTGTTAGTTGTTGCGGCGGGGGCGGTATTATAGCAGCCATAGGGTAAAAATAGCTAATTTTCTATTCACTTAAAAAATCATCAAAGACAACATTCCGTGCGGCAAAGTTCTGACATCCGGTATCTATCCCACGATCGATTGCAGTCCTTGCAATTATCGCCGCAAGAGATTACCGCCAGTATCGAGCATCTGCTGCTTGGCCGTAAACAGCAGCAAGTCTGGAGTGCACCCAAAGCTGTAATTACGCCACCGGACGGCCGCTACATGATGGCAACGCTGGCGGCGGCCGACAATCCGCCGTTTCTGGCCGTCAAAGCCTTGGTGCTGAATCCGGATAATCCAAAACACGGATTGGCCAGCATCAATGCGCTGGTGACTTTGCTCGATAGCCGCAGCGGTTTGCCGCTGGCAGTACTTGACGGTAATTGGATCACTGCGGTGCGCACCGCCGGATTAAGCGCAGTTGCGGCCAAGCGGCTGGCACGGCCGGATGCTTCCATTGCCACGTTTATCGGTTGCGGAGTGCAGGCTCATAGTCACTTGCAGGCTTTCGCAGCTTTATTTCCGTTGACTTGCGTTCGCGCCTATGCGCGCGGCGTGAGCCGGGAAAACTTTTGCCAAAAAGCGGAAAAAATGGGATTGACGGCAACAATTTGCCAAACTGCCGAAGAAGCAATCCGCGATGCGGACGTGATCGTCACATCCGTAACTTTGTCGCCGCAACTGGTTCCTTTTTTGGACGCGCACTGGTTGAAACCCGGTGCTTTCGTCACGATGACAGATCTGGCTGCACCGTGGCTGACTGATAGCTTGCCTGCGCTGGATTGCATCATCGTCGACGACTTGGAGCAGGAAGCCAGCATGCTCAAGCCGCTGGTCGATTCGGCGCTGGTGCGTGGCGATCTGACCGGGTTGGTAACGGGCGATGCGACTGGCCGTTGCACTCCGGATGAGCGCACTGCGTTTGTGTTCAGGGGATTAGCGCTGGGGGATTTGGCGGTAGCTGGTTTGGCTTATCAGCGCGCCTGTGAACATTAGCAGGCTCGCTGACTGGTGATCGGGAAAAATTAGGTTGACTGGATTAATCAACCTGTTGTTGCAGGGATTTTAGATAGTGTATTCACGAAATAAGAAATATGAGAGTCTTGTAAAAAACGAAAGGATTTCATGTGACCGATTCACATCGCAGACACGACATACCAGACGAAGTTTGGTCACTACTTGAGGTACATTTGCCAGGCCGCCAAGGCAGCTGGGGAGGAATAACCAGAGATAATCGTCAGTTCATCAATGCTGTTTTCTGGATTATACGCACGGATGCACCGTGGCGGGATTTACCGCCGGATTACGGTGATTGGAGCAATACGCATCGTCGTTTTATCCGCTGGCGCGACAAGGGTGTGCGGGAAAGATTACTGGAAGTCCTGATTGACGATCCGGATTATGAGTGGCTTATGATCGATGCCAGTCATTGCAAGGTTCACCCACATGCCACAGGAACCAGAGGCGGAAATCAAGACATGAGTCGCACAAAAGGGGGCTCAACAGCAAGATACATCTGGCCGTGGATGCGCATGGTATGCCGATCAGAATCTTTATTACACAAGGTACCACAGCGGATTGTACACAGGCTGATCGCTTGATCGAAAGGTTTGGCGCGGATTATTTGCTGGCGGACCGCGGTTATGACAGTAATGCGATTATTGAGCAAGCAAGGAAACAAGGTATGAAGGTTGTAATTCCTCCAAAGAAAAACCGTACAGCGCAAAGGTTTTACGATAAAGAGCTCTATAAATTAAGATAAAGAACTGTATAAATTGCGGCATCTTGTCGAGAATGCTTTTCTGCATCTCAAGAAATGGCGCGGTATCGCCACAAGATATGCCAAAAATACCGCTTCTTTCCTTGCTGCCGTGCAAATCAGATGCATCGCTCTCTGGACAAACTCTTGTGACTACAGATTCTAGAACTCTTCCCACTCATCTCTGCCACCTGCTGCAACCTTACGTGGTTGGGCTGGCGCAGTTTCAACATTCACTTCAGTTTTCATCGCGGCTTTTTTGGTTGCAGGACCGCGATTCGGCAACTTCGTTACTGCAGCAGGACGATTGCTTCTTTTAACCATCATGGTTGATTCTGAGCGGGTTTTCGATAGTTTGAAGGCGTTAATCGCTTGCGTTAATGCTTGCGCTTGTTCCTGCATGGATTCCGCCGCCGCCGCCGCTTCTTCTACCAAGGCAGCATTTTGTTGTGTCACTGAGTCCATTTGGGTTACCGCTTGATTGACTTGCTCGATACCGGAGCTTTGTTCTTGCGATGCCGCCGAGATCTCGCTCATGATGTCGGTGACGCGTTTTACCGCAGTGACAATTTCGTCCATGGTTGCACCGGCTTCATCCACCAGGCGCGTGCCATCTTCCACTTTGGTCACGGAGTCGCTGATCAGTTCTTTGATCTCTTTCGCCGCTGCTGCGGAACGTTGCGCCAATGTACGCACTTCGGTCGCTACCACCGCGAAGCCACGGCCTTGTTCACCGGCACGTGCTGCTTCAACTGCAGCATTTAAAGCCAGGATATTGGTTTGGAAAGCAATACCATCAATCACACTGATAATATCGACAATTTTTTTCGAGCTTTCATTGATCGAGCTCATGGTTTGCACCACTTGTCCAACCACTGCACCGCCTTTCATCGCAATTTGTGAAGCACTCACAGCCAATTGGTTCGCTTGGCGGGCATTGTCCGCATTTTGTTTGACTGTCGATGTCAATTCTTCCATCGAAGATGCGGTTTCTTCCAGGCTGGATGCTTGTTCTTCCGTACGTTGACTCAAGTCTGAGTTACCAGATGCAATCTCTCCCGATGCTGTTGTGATCTGATCGGTTCCCATGCGTACTTTGTCTACCAGATCGATCAAATATTCATTCATGGTTTTCAGTGCTTGCAATAATCGGCCGGTTTCATTTGTTGAAGTAACTTCAATTTGTTTGGTGAGATCGCCCGTCGCTATGGCATTGGCGATATTGATCGCTTCCTGCATTGGCTGTGTGATACTGCGCACGATAAAGACCGCGAACATAATCGCAAAAATCAGCAAAGCCGCTATTACGCCAACCATAAAATAAACTGTCTGTTGTAGATTTCCCTCGCGGATACGCAGCACTTGCGTCAAATTGTCAGCAGCACTGGAATTATATGCATAGATGGCATCAATAGTGCGTGTGTACTCAGAAAAATATTCATTTGAAGGCAGTTTTAATTCCTTTGCTTGTAATAGCTCTTGCGTTGTCATGAGTAATGTCTTGTTGATCAGCGCCTTTACCTCGTTACCTTTCGCTTCCAGAGCAGCTTTCATTTTTGGATCGAACTGCACTGCTTTGTCAATATTGCGCATAAAATCCGACAAGAACAGATTGACATTGCTTAACAAGCCCGCCAGCTTTGTACGTCCTTCGTCATTTATACTTCCCGCGGTTAGGAAAGCTGTACCGGCTGCACGCATTTGTCCGATATTTTCTGCCAACCTAGGCGCGTTTAGCATCACTGCATTCACCATGAAATAAGTGTTTTTAACCGGATCCAGCAACAAATCGGATTCAATGAGTATTTCCTCGCTCAAAAGCATCAGATCTTGAACTATTTTGTTATGCCGTGCTGTGCTTTCCGGAGCTTTGAGCTGACGCGCAAGAACGGCTTGCTGTATTTCTGTGATACGCTGTTTTTCAGCTGACCAAAATGACACATTTTGAGAGGATATATTTGCTTCTTTGAGCTTGGTATCAACTAAATTGATGGCTTTGTTCAGCTCGTTCTGCGTTTCTGATAAGCGGCTGGCTGCGGATTCATTGCCGTTAAGTAATGCAGCAGATAACGCGCGATGTTGTTGAGTGAATTGCACCACTTTCTGTAACGCAATGACTGGTTGTGTACCCATAGCTTCCCGTTTTGTGGTATCGAGTTCGGCGATCACTGTGTTAATGTAGAGTGCTGCCGGCACTGCCGCCATGAGCATTAAAAATGCTGTTAGGATCGTGAGTTTCTGTGGCATATTCATGCGATTTAATAGCAGCATAGTATTTGCTCCATTGTCAGTATATTTTTTATCGTACAGTTTTATAATTTAATGAAATAATTGATAAAATCTGTTTTCTAACAAACCTATGGCGGGGGTTTTATCTGTGCAAAAAAAGAGATTTTTGTAAGCTATTTTTTACGGAAGATAAAAACTATTCTTTAGAAATTTTTTGATGCTAATCAATCTAACTAATGCTCTAAAATAAAGCCTAATTATTTGCGGGGAAACGATAAGACGGGAGGAAAAATTTTCTCGCAACCCTTTCACAAAGGTTGCGTGGATTAAACAAAAATTGTGATTTTTTTGGAATTTGTTATTGCTTGTCCGCACCTGACATCAGGAACTTGACGAGTAAGGCAAAAACGAACGGAACCGTGCTTAGCGCGGTTACCATGTAGTGTTCAGCAGTAAATTGATCGCCTTCATCCATGATGATGTAGCCGAAAAATACCGTGACCGGGGTAATGATCGATAGTGCAATGACTAGATTGAATAGTCCTTTCATTTTTTTATCCTTTCACTAAATTTTTTCCAAGTAAGTATATGCTTGATAGCATGGCCTGCTCAAATTGCCGAAGCTAAAAATCATAGCTGTCCAATGCACCGTTAGGCAAGGTAAAATTAGTCGTTTTATATCAACTGATAATCCAGATGGAAGCAGTGCTGATCATTTCCAACTTTCCTGACGAAAAGTCGGCTATGCAAGTGGCCGAAGCTTTGATTCATCGGCGGTTGGCCGCGTGCGTCAATGTGCTGAGTCCGTGCGCTTCAGTTTACCGCTGGCAAGGTGAGATTGAATCAGCCGGGGAAATTCCGGTTTTGATCAAAACCCGGC
Source organism: uncultured Nitrosomonas sp. (assembly GCA_964421895.1). Classification (GTDB taxonomy): domain Bacteria; phylum Pseudomonadota; class Gammaproteobacteria; order Burkholderiales; family Nitrosomonadaceae; genus Nitrosomonas. The sequence continues at coordinate 18,764 of CAYQZF010000031.1, forward strand.
GGCAACACTACGACCGGGTTGAACAGTTGATCAAGATGATGCATCCTTATGAACTTCCTGAAGTGATTATGGTTCCTATAACCGGCGGACTGCCTGCCTATTTGCAGTGGCTCGCCGCTGAAACACCGCTATCCGATTAAACAATACCGAATACCGATGCGATCAATCCAATTT
>CAYQZF010000032.1:0-18822 GCA_964421895.1 uncultured Nitrosomonas sp.
AAGGTGCGCTGCTACGAATGCAAATAGAAAAATCATCCGCGCCCGTCAAGCAATGACGCCACGATTTATTGGATGATTTTTTTATCCGGTAGTTATTTTTTTGTAATGAAATTAGTTGGCGCGTGTTTATCTTCACCACCAGCAGCTTTATGTAAATCGTTGAGTGAATAGAGTTCATCGAGTTGACGGATTTTGGTCGTGAGAATGGTCAGTGCGGTCATGATCTTTGTCTCCTTTGAAGGGAGTTGACCGTCAGCAACATGCGGGCGGTCGGGCGCTTCAAACCGGACAAAGTCGGCGGAGTTATTCCCCGAAGGTGTTGTATTCCTCGCACGCCCGACCATTGAAAACAATGGGCGTAAAAAAATCACGTTGTCGGACGCGATGTACCGCTTTGTCTTAGGTGTTTGAAGCACCTGAGCGAAAGGATATTCCCGAATCGTTGCGGTTGTCAATAAAATACTTCTCTGCATAATTAAATTAGTCCATAATCAAAAATATGGAAAATGAAAAGCATAGAGATATCGAGGCGCGCAGAGCTTTGCGAAGAGTGATTGCGGCGCAGATTGACATCATTCGTACTCTTACCGTGGTGCAATGCAGAGATAACGAGTATGAGGCCACTATTAAGAACTTGAATGAAGCTATTGAGGAAATTAAAAAGGCACTAAACATTCTTAACAATGACGAATCTAATTGAAATTAATGATCGTTTGACAGAACTGGAGATCGCTAATAGAAATGATCGGTTTTCAGAACACATCAAATCATCCGGAGAACCGCCAGATATGACCTTGGAAGCCAGAGTGGCAAAATTAGAAGCATCAGTTTTACATATTGAATCTGATATCAAAGATATTCGTTCCGATCTACGTGACATTCGATCTGAATTGTCTTGTTTCAGAAAAGAGACGAGGTCTGAATTTTCTTGCTTCAGGAAAGAGACGGTGTCCGAATTTTCTTGCCTCAGAAAAGATATGGTAGATGGATTTAATCGGCAAAGCCGAGACCGTGAGTTTGATTTTCGTCTGCTATTCGGAGCTCTCATAGCTGTTGCTTTAGGATTGGCTGGCATGATGGCTAAAGGATTTGGCTGGTTTAACTAACTACTTTGAAGCCGAAGCCATAGCCGACATCGCATCTAAAAAACTAAGCTCGCACTCGGCATCGCTATCGCCTGTTAATATCAAAGTATCTTCCGGAACAGGGTCGCCATAACTCCAAGAGTTGCCGTTCTTATCCTCACCATCGTCGATCAAATGCTTCAAGCCGAAATGTTCCATTAATGCCTTGGCATTTCTGGTTTTTCCGCATCCTTGCGGCCCGTAAATAATTTTACTCATTTATTTTTCTCCTATTAATGGCCACTGAACGCACCCAACCCACCATGACATACGCCGAGACGAAAGAGAAAATGTTGTCCGATCCTGCTGTCCGAGCTGAGGTTGAACGGCTTGAGCGCGAAGAAATGCCAATGCTCGATGCCATTCTCAAAGCGCGCAAAGAAGCGGGATTAACCCAGGCACAAGTAGCCGAACGTATGGGCACCAAGGCCACCGCTGTAGCCCGGTTGGAAAATGCGCTGGTTACCGGCAAGCCATCGCCATCGTTGAATACGTTGCGCAAGTATGCAGAGGCACTCGGAAAGAAACTGGAAGTGCGCTTGTCGTAAGAATTTCCGCGCGCCGCGGCGGCGAATTCGGCAACGGGATCGGTAAAAGGCGCACTCATGATCTATTCCCCGATGTGCTAGCTGGTTTGACGGTCGCCTCGATCGCTGTCATATAAATCTCTTCCAGCGCGTTATTTGCCGCGATAATTGCATCGCGCATGGCGATGGCTTCATCCCAGGGCGCTGAAACATCATGCCCGTCGGCACGTAGCTCATTAAGCAGGTGGAACAGCGGGGAAACGAAGGTTTTGGTATTCGCCAGCATTGAAAGATTCAGCCTAGCCGGACGCTTACCGTCCGGTGACATAAAGCCTGATTGCTCCAACAGCTTTCTTGGGTAGTTGTATTGCTTTTTGAGTTTTTGGTATTGCTGCTGGAATATTTTCTCGATTTCCGCGATTTGCGCCGAATGATCGGGGATTGATTTCCGTTCCAGCGGTGAATTTAGCCCTGACTGCGATAAAAACACCTGAATCACCTTCAAATGGAACGATGCACTGATCCATGCAGCGTAGGCAATGATCAGTTCACGGCAGACGTAGGTGCCGCGTTGCGGACCGCCATTGATTGTTTTGCTGGCACTTCTCATTTCTGAGAACTGTATTTCTTTAATTAGGGCCTGCGTAGTATCAAGGCGCAAGAAATTTAAAGGCTTGTGCTTATCCTTGCCGCCAGCAGCTTTGTGTAAATCGTTGAGGGAATAGAGTCCGTCGATCTGACGGATTTTGGTCGTAAGAATGGTTAATTCTGTCATGGTATGCGATCTCCAGTTCGTTGAACGAACCGCCGCCACTTGTTCCAAGAAGTGGTGGGCGGAACTGAACAGGTTGGAACTACCGGGATCGCACCGGCGAGCCTTACGGCTCCCTGTCCAGCCCGCCCATAAACTACGAGCGCACCGAGGCAATAAAAAAGCCGCATTGCTTAACGCTTGCGGCTCATCGTCGCAACCACACAGGGTTCCAATCCTGGCCACGGATTTTGCCGTGGCATGCGCAGAATAATCCTGATTAAGTGCGGCTGTCAAGATTATCAAAGTACTTGTATAATATGCGCCATGAAAACATTGCGTTTTGCCGGATCCAGTCTTGATGATCTTAAAAATTTTCCGATCGAAGCGCGCAGGGCAATAGGCTTTGAACTTTACGCTGTACAGTGCGGATTGATGCCGTCCGATTTCAAACCAATGCTTTCTGTGGGTTCCGGAGCGTATGAAATCAGGGTGCATGTGCTGGGCGAGTGGCGGGTTATCTATGTCGCCAAGCTGCATAATGCCGTTTATGTGCTGCATGCATTTCAAAAGAAAACACAGAAAACCAAGCGTGAGGATATTGAATTGGCGGCACGTCGTTATAAACAAATAGGAGAATAAAAAATGGATAAAGAGCTCATCATTGAGTCCAGCGGGAATGTATTTGCCGACCTGGGATTCTCTCCTGAAGAATCCGCCTTGCTTGCCATGCGAGCAGAATTGATGAATCGCTTGCGGGAAATAATTAACGAGAGAGGTTGGACACAACAGGAAGCATCCAAAATACTGGGCGTCGGTCAATCGCGTGTCTCTGATTTGATGCGCGGCAAATGGGATAAATTCAGCCTCGATATGCTTATTACGCTCGTAACCCGCACTGGCATGCATGTTGAATTGGCGATTGTTTAACGCCATCAAGCGATGACTATCCACATTGAAGAATTGCACAACATCGATTTCAGCGACGTAGCCAAAGGCGAGAAATTGCCCCCTATTCATCCTGGAGAAATTCTGCGGGAAGAGTTTCTGATTCCTTTGAGAATCACCCCCCATGCGCTTTCGCTCGCATTGCAAATCCCGGCCACCCGTATCAACGATATTGTGCGGGAGCGCCGTGCAATCACGATCGATACAGCGCTCAGATTGGCGCGATATTTCGGCAACACTGCCGAATTCTGGATGGGATTGCAAACCGATTACGACATGGCTGTTGCGCGAAACTCCTTGCGTGATGCTCTGAATCGGATTCAAAGGTTTGAGCCTGCTCATGCATGATGTGGTGAAATGCGCAATCATTGAATTAAACAATGAAAAAAAGATCATGAAATTTGACATTGCAAAACACCTGAAAACCGACGACGATATCCGCGAATTCCTGCGCGAATCGGCGGCGAATGCCACACCCGACGAATTTATTCATGCGCTGAATACCGCCGCGCGCGCCAAAGGCATGACCGAGGTCGCAAGGCTTGCCGGTGTGACGCGTGTCAGTCTTTATAAATCCCTGAGCGGCGAAGGCAATCCCGAATTCGAGACGATCGCTAAGGTTGTGCAAGCACTCGGGTGCAAGCTGGCGATATCTTGATGTCATTCCGCCACCAACCCCGCATGCTTGCGTAAAATTTCGCTCACCCATTGCGCATTCAATCCGCACATGTCGCAGAAAAAGACATGCGTGCCACCGGTGAAGAACTCCTGCGCTACGTTGCGATAATATTTATTGCTGGGCGTCTTATCCATCAAATCGGAAACCGCTTTTAAAATCACCGCCAGCATCAATTTCTGCTCAGGAATCTCAAGTTCGGCGTGACGCGCCAATAGCGTTGCGATATCCCTTGCATTACCGCGCGGCAATGACTTGCGCGATAATGATCTATGATCCGCTGCTGTTTTAGTCATTTCATCAGCTCCTATCGGGATCGTCAGCACGCAACCGTGCATCCCGCGCCTCACTGGCTTGCAAGTACAGCTCGATGCGCCCCATCACCTCAGCCGTGGCGGCAATAAATTCGCTGTAGCCGCGCTTAATCTCATCCGACTCGCTACGCGTAACCTTGCCATCCGACAATGCCTCTTTCATCCTCTCAAGCCATTGAGCTTTACGCGATTCCAAATCGATGAACAAATCGAGCAACGCGTTATCCGACAGATCGTCAAACCCCGGTGACTTCACGCAAACCATATTGCGTTGCGCCGCAAAGTATTTCGCCACATCATCCGTATCCAGCAGCGTCACCAGTTCATCCAGTTCCTCAACATAAATATGATGCGTGTGCGTGTTCGGATTTAACTTATTGACCAACACCTGATAATTGACGCCTAAATCATCAGCTATCGCCTTAATCCCGGCGCCGCTCTTGTAGCGGATCGCCAGCCTATGCAGCACATGCTCAATTCCCATGTTTCCGACTCCATCAAAGAAACGTTTTAAAACCCATTAAAATCACCGATCATGCAAGCTCGGAACACCCCGCCGCGCCAAAGGAAGAAACCGCGGCAGGGTTCCCGCAGGCCATCGCCTGAAGCTTTGCTCTACGCAGCAGCAAAACTGAAAACCTGGTAAAACCTGCCGCCCTATGAAGAGAGAAAGATAGAGCGGCAGGGAACAGCTAATGAGCAATCATGAAACAACCGGTTCTCCGGCATAGCACCGCTTTTAGCCGAACGGGCGCGGCTGGCTCACATGGCTACGTGATCATTGTTTCTATCCGCTTAAGCGGCGGACTCCGATTTTGTTTGTTCTTGGGTGGCAAGTTCAGGCCATATTTCGCGCCACTTGCCACACATATCTTTTCTACCTACAAGACCGTTAGTTTCTTTTTCAATTATGACCATCCACTCGATTGGTATTTGGCGTTTTCTGTGGCGCCAATTACTAAGTGAAGGCGCAGGCGCACCAATTCTTTTCGAAAAACTGATCGACGTTTCATGGGTGTTTAAATATGTATCCAGGTCCATTTAAATATATTAGCGCACCGCTAATATATATGTCAAGCGCTACGCTAATGGAAAAAGTTAGCGTATTGCTATCTAATGTGGAAATGCACTATCCGACAATTGAAGAAACCAGACTTGCCAGACTACTGATCTTGAAAGAAGAATATGGGGGTGTTGCTGCATTAGCAGAAGCGCTGGGCATGTCAAACTCATCACAATTAAGTCAATGGCTAAACAGATCACCCGACTCCAAAACAGGAAAACCAAGATCCATTAACAGTGCATCCGCTAGAGATATTGAAAAAAAAACCGAAAAACCCACAGGCTGGATGGATCAACCAGTTTATGCAGATAACGAAAAGCTAACTCACGCCATTGACATCCTTACAGGATTGCCAAAAAACGAGATAGAAAAAATTGCCGGGATTATTGACATCTACCATCAAAGCGAAAAGAAAATCATCAATGAGAATGGCAGCTCACAATAATGTTGCTCAACTCTCAGACTGGTGCGAAGCAGAACCATGCAAATGCAAAACAGGAAGCAAATAGATAACGAGCTACATAAGCGAAGCGCAACGCGGGAATCTGGAATGGCGCTGTCGCTGTGTTTTTGACGATCGATAAATAAAAAGGGGACAAGAATTGAACAAAAATAAATTATTCATCACATTAATAGCAGTGTTTCTGATCAACGAAACGGCAGTTGCTGACATTAATCACACGATCGATTTCAATGGTTTGAGTGGAACCAATATCCCTGGAACGGGCAACGATATAGAACACAACCCCCAACTGGCAGCATTACTCACTTTGGCAACGGCCTATCGCCAATGGGGGCTTGGGGATATTTCGACGGCTTCAAGATATCATCGGTTGGACACGATATATCTCCGGACCTGTGGAATCCGGCGAATCCGGATCCTGAGCGGCTGTATGATTTTGGGAATACCATGGATTTGATGCCCGCACGTTGGTGGTCTAGTCTGATAGACAACGCCCCAGCTCCATACAACGGATCTGACTACTTAAGTTTTGGTCCAGGATTGTTGATTGAAAGGCCAGATGGGGATGTATTTTCACTAAATGCCATTGATCTCACGCCCGCAATAGATGCGGCATATTATGGATATACGAATCCCACATCACAGGCAATCATCACAGGCAATTTCGCCTCCGGGGGATCGATTACGCAAATAGTAGATCTCGATTTAACGCCCAATTCGGAAAAACAAACCGGAAATGATTTTACGCATTACATGCTTACGGGTTTTAGCGATTTGCTGAGCGTTACGATTTTTCGCGGCGAAGGCCTGGGTAAGCTGGCTGCGGACAATATCGAATTATCTTACATCACCGTACCCACCACACCAGTCCCGGAACCGCAAACCTACGCGATGCTGCTGGCGGGACTGGAGTTGATTGGCTGTTTCTCGACCATAACCAAGAAAAAGTTGCTTAGATATCATTAAAATAATGCTTGCCAGTAGTACCTATCGATAACACATAGATTTCAGAGTCATTGTTATATAGGAATATTTATTGAAAAGAATATCCAAACAAACGCGATTACGATTATATCGGTTAGCTAAAAAATTAAAACGAGAATTAAAAAAAGAACTGATAAAAATCAGGCAGCGCAAAACCAGGCCTCTAAGAAAACGAAAAGAAAAAAAACTTATTTCAATCGTTCCAAAAGTTTCTATAAATGCTACAAAAGCACCAACTAATATTTCTAAAGTAGAAACGATAGTAGCTCCATCTGAATTTGATATCGTATCTAGTGAAAATAGGTCCGTTTTAATGGACTTTCTCGATCATTTGAGAAAGTCTTTTTCATGTAATCATATTATCCAAATTGATATTGATTTTACCAATACAGAAAAATTTGATGCAAACGCTACATTATTATTTTATGCAGAATTACAATATTTAATTCAGATGCGACAATCCGGCCTTACCGTTACCTATAAAGCACCAATCAATGAAAAAGCATCGGCAGTCTTACATCAAATAGGTGTTCATAAAATTTGCGGAGGGCAAGACGATATTAATCATGCGCATAACTATGAAGATGTCGTGCACTGGAGGGTCGCACAAGGCACTTTAGTAGACAACTCTTTATGCGCTCCGGCTATCGAAAAGTACGAAGGTCAACTAGCCGAGCCTTTAATTAATGGATTATTTAGAGTTTTAGCTGAAGCAATGACGAATACCATTCATCATGCTTATATTGATACTAGAGAAGATAAACTAAACTACAAACCACCAAAGAAGAATTGGTGGATGTTTTCACAAGCTAAAGACAATCATTTAACTGTAGTTTTCTGTGATCTTGGTATCGGTATTCCAAGAACATTGCCTATAAAGAAACCGTCTCTCTATAGGAAATTAATAACATTTCGCAAGACTCACCAAGACAGCGAGTACATTAAAATAGCTGTCAAATACGGCACCACTAGAATGGGTAAAGCTGAGCGCGGCAAGGGCCTTGGTGATATGGTAAACACTATTACCAATCTTAAATCCGGCACTGTGCAAATAATTAGTAACCGAGGCTTTTATTTTAAAGATGAAACTCGAGTAAAGACAGGCAATCTAACCAAGAGTATATTGGGAACTCTTATTTATTGGCGCGTGCCACTAACCAACGAACTATAACGTGAAAAAGCAGCTTATTAATATTAGAAATGAATTCTCACGCTACCCTGCGGGTCGTTATTTATCTGATGGCCCGTACAATGGGGAACGTTTTCGAGAAGATTTTCTTATTCCAGCTTTAAAAGATAAAACCAGCCAAATTTGTATAGTACTGGACGGCGTGCGCGGCTACAACTCGTCGTTTTTGGACGAGGCATTCGGAGGGCTGGTCAGACGAGGATATTCTGCGGATGAATTACTAAAAAGATTACAATTTGAAAGTCGTGATGAAAGTCTTATTGTAGAAATTAAGAGATATATTACAGATCAAGCGAAAGCAGTTATGCAATCATAACTGCTACACCAACTATTTTAGGATGAATTGGGGAGATTTAATTACTTGGATTCTGGTTATTGTTGGCTGGCTATTTGTACATGGCGCAACAATAAGCAGAGAAAAAAATAAAGAGGATCGTGAAGCATCCAGGAAGATTATAGAAGAAATCAAAATCGTTGAAAAATTATCAATAGACTTTCAAACTTCACAGAATTTTTCTCACCAAAACATGGATATGCTTCTATGGAGAGTAAGCAGGATAATAAGAGCATTGCAACGTCCGCCACTCAAATTCTTACATATTCCCACAGATATCCTGGTGAGCTTTAGACAGAATCTAACGAGAAATACAGATAAATCAAAATTCCACACACAATTGCATGATGGGGAAATTATCTTAAAAATACATGAATCTACTGATGACTTAATAGAAGAAATTGAGGCCAATTCAAATATTCTCTTCTAATAAAATCAATTCAACCATTCCAACCCCGCCCTGAGCGGGCTTTTATTATTTGAAATGTGGTAATCTGAACAGACTTCCGGTTAAAGAATGAAATTATGAGTAATGCAACTTCACAACGGAGTTTATATGCATATACCTATTAATGGCTTACTGGCGGTTTTAATTTTTTGGTCTGTTTATATAACGGGCTCAGCGGCTTTTGCTCAATCAAGAGCGCCATTAGGTTTGCCAATCGAAGAACAGATTGATACGTCAATACCAGAACGCATTCCAGAAGAGCTCGATGGACGATCTGAAACAACAAATTTCCCAGATAGAGAGGTAAAGCAAAAAGATAATTCCGTAACTCCACCCTCTTCAACAAAACCTATTTTAGAAGAAAATCCAGACAATTCTATAGGACCAAATAGTAAATACAGATACCCGCCATAGTTAATAAACAACTGGTCAAATCGCATCAGCTTATACGCATTTTCTGAATTATTAGTAGGCTTCAATTTATTTCATTAACCCGCCCGGCGGGTTTTTTATTGCCCGAAGCTCAGCGCTCGCCTGCACTTCTCCTCATAAACAAAACCGCAGCATTCATTTAGGCTCACCAATAAATTTAGCGTTACGCTATTGACATATATTTAGCGATTCGCTAATATTATTCAACAAACACAATCGTCGCCAGCACTACCGCGATTAATGAATCAACGATATCAACAAGGGAGCCGACACAGACCAATGAGCATCATCATCTACCACACCGAGCAGCTGCTCGACCGGCGGCAAATAGAAGCGTTACGCAAATTTTACAACTGCGACCATATTATCTACGATTACGTCTATGGTGAAGTTCCGCCGGCGGACACGCTCGCAGTCGTACGCATTGACGATAATGACACGGCCGCCTATGAGGAATCGGGATACGATCATCTGATAGGAGCGCGCACCGTAAGCGTCAACTGCGCATTTTCGGAAATGATCGCGCACTTCCTTGTCAACTTCATCCCGGAATGTTTTGAACATAGGTTGCGCGATTTCATCGGGAAACAAAACGGCGAAATATTCATGCTCGACGACGTGCTCATCTTTCTGGACATCGATCCGGATGACATCCCGCAAGACTACTCCGCCTCGCTGATAACCGCGGCATTGAAAAAACTCGGCTGCAGCATGGAACAAACGACGATCTTCACGCCGCCAGGACCACGTGCAATTGCCGAACCGCTGAAGCGCTCCGCATAACCTCAATTCCAAAAGGAAAAATTAACATGACAAAACCCATCACAGACACGATGCATCACATCGGCAACGGCTTCTTCATCGATACCGCCAGCGAAAAGATGGCCGAGCTGGTGAAGAAGGTCAACGAAACCGGCAAAGCCGGCAAGATCGATCTGACCATCAACGTCAAAAAGCTGGTTAAAAGCGGCGCCATGCAGATCACCGGCAAAGTGAAAGCTGCTATGCCCGCTGAAGAGCCAATGGAAACTGTGCTATTCGCAACCGAAGAAGGTGCACTGACACCGGACAATCCACACCAGCAGAAACTCAACCTCACAGTGATCGATGAAGCGCCTAAAACCCTGAAAACCATTTAAGGAACCGAGTAATCATGAATGATTTAGAAACCATTAAAAACAGCGAAACACAAGCAATTGTCGATCTTGCATCCTCCATTCAGCCCATAGAGATAATCAGCAATGGCAATGTCAAGCGCGTGGCGCTACCGCCAGGATGGAAACTGCAAGAAGAAGACGATGAGAATCTAGGACCGCGACCATCCAGGAAGACCGGAATAGTGTGGCTTGATGATCAGGAAAGCTTCATCTTGTACATAAAACGCCACGATATCGCTAGCCTAACAACGATATATTGCGAAGCAGACTACAAATCATCGAAGATTGATTTCAACTGTGTAATCAACGATCACGGAGGTAATGAAGATGACCAGCAATGGCGCGACCACAGAGCACTATACACCCCCCTATTCTCCGAGGAGTGGAATCGCTGGATAGGCAGCAACAAGCGGCTATTCACTCAACTAGAAATGGCGCTGTTTATCGAAGAGAATCTGCAAGACATTGCAGCCGCCGAGAATTATCCAACCGGACAACAGCTGCTCGAAATGGCCACATCGTTCCAAGCCAATCAGGATATGCGCTTCAAATCAGCCATTCGCTTGCAGAATGGTGGCGTGAACATGAACTTTGTACAAGATGATGACAATCAAACCCTGACACAAATGAAGCTGTTCGAGAAAATCTCCATCGGTATCCCGGTATTCTGGAACGGCGATGCCTATCAAATCACCGCACGTTTGCGCTATCGCGTGAAGGAAGGCCACCTAACATTCTGGTACGAGCTGATCCGTCATGACAAAGTGTTGGAAGATGCCACCAAGACAATGATCAATAATATCAAGGAAGCAACCGGCGTTCCACTCTACTTCGGCAAAATATAACCATGACCCAACCACTAAAACTCATCGGCCTCACCGGCTTGGCGGGTTGCGGCAAGGATACGGTTGCGCAAATCCTGTGCGACACGCAGGAATTCCGCCGCATCTCGCTGGCCGAACCTATCCGGCGCGGCATTGCCGGCATGTTCCGGATTCCGGAAAACTGCCTCACCGAGCGCGCTTTGAAAGAAACTCCCATGGTCGAGCTCTGCGGTAAATCACCGCGCCAAGCGATGCAAACGCTCGGCACCGAATGGGGGCGTCACCTGATCTGCCCGGACATCTGGCTCAAAGCCGCGCAACGTGAAATCGACTACACGATCCACATAGCACAAGCAGGCAATGCTTATATCAGCGGTATCGTCGTCAGCGATATCCGTTTTTCGGACGAAGCTAAATGGCTGCGCGACCAGGGCGGTCAGATCTGGCACATCCGCAGACCGGACAACCCGGCTGCAACCAAATCGCCCCATGAAAGCGAGATACCGCTGATACCCGCAGACGACGATCAATTCATTATCAACGACGGCGACATCGATCAACTGTTTGATGAAATCCGCCAAATAATGGCACCAACGGAGGCCCCATGATCCCCTACGACGCCAAGCACTACCGCGCACCACGGCGAAACTTCAGCACATCCTATTACTCAGTGATTGGAATCATAGCGGTAATCGTCATACTCTCTTGGATGGACGAACGCGACCGGGAAGCGCATGTGAGACTGGTACAAGAATCTGCCGCTGCGCGGTGTATGTAGAAATGGCAAAGATTAGCACTCCTATATTTGAAACTTACACCGGTAAAACCGCTAGATGAATGTGAGGAGCTTAACCTGTTTCTACCGATTTAGAATGCGCCGAAGGATCGAGAGTTGTTGCTTCTAACTGATGAGTACGGCGAACAAGTTGGAAGATGGTTTGAAAGTGCAGACGGCGGTTGGTGGGTAATTGCTTGTATGCCAGTTGCACCAACCAACTACCAAGAATTACCGGTCGATTCAAAGGAATGACAATGGAAGAAGTTGAAGAAATCAGAAAAATAGTTTTGCACATACATCCAATCGTTGACGTTGAAGATCAGCCGTGGGACACGGAAACATGCGCAAAGTACATGATGATATCGAAATCACGTTTCCAGCAAGTGATAGCCCCTCTGCCATCATTTCCGAAGTCATTTAAGCTTGCCGGCGGCCATCCACGATGGATGGCTGGTGAGGTTATTGCCTGGGTCAGATCAGAATTTGAGAAGCAAACAAGATCTCGATCATAATTTCTTTGCCATATCCTCAGCAGAAGTATTGAAATAAATCTGCAACTGCCTCAAGTCACGATGTCCTGTCACGCGAGCAAGTTCCATGATGTGCAGCTTCCCGGCCAAGCGCGTAATAGCCTCATGACGTGTATCGTGAAAATGCAACTCTTCTATCATGGCGCGTTTTTTGGCTTTTCTGAACAGAGCGTCAACCTGGTCCGTCCGTAAATTAAATACAGATTCAGTTTCCTGCTTCACATGATCCAATATCCTGAGCGCTTCTACGGATAGTGGCACGTCTCGAGGAAATCCGTTTTTCGTTTTTGGTAGATGCGCCACTCGCTTCTGAGTATCGATGTTCGCCCAGGTCAAAGAAACGATCTCACCGGCGCGCATTGCCGTCTCGATTGCGAATAAAAAAGCTGCTCCCACTCTTGATGTTACCGTCTCAGGATAAGCGCTGAAATCGTATCCTAGAGCGAACAGCAGCCGAGCAATTTCATCTTGCGTGATTCTGCGATCACGCGGAGGCGTTGATTTTGGCCTTGTGACTTTTTTAAGTGGATTTTCTGATAGCCACTGCCATTCATTGACGGCAACATTAAAGGCGTGCGAGAAAAGATTCCAGTAGCGCTGTACCGTGGCTTCTGTCACGGTTTCAAGCATCCGGTCGCGCCATTCAGCCATATGAGAAGGCTGTAATTCTGACAGTTTCAATTGTGCAACCGGATCACGGCATAGCCGCGTAATCCTGATTTTTTCCTTGTCTGCGCCGCGCTTCTTTATCGATACAGCGGATAAATACCGCTGCAATAAATTTTCAACAGTGTGATCATTTACCAGATACCCGCCGCCGATTATCTTTTTCTCGATATCCGCAGACCACATTTGCGCTTCCAACTTTGTTGCAAATGTGCTTGATTTCCTGATACCCTTTCGAGCAACAGCGGCTTCCCAGCGCTTACCCTTTTTCCGTATTGTTGCCATTTCCGTAAATCTATCCGTAAATTTTCCGTAGATGGTACAGGAAAAACAGAAAGAAACAGATGGAAACGATAATTCAAGCGAGTCATAAAACCACCCCAAACCCACTTGAAATAAGGATAAAACTAAAAAAAGTGGAAAACAGAAAAAAACTAAAAAAGTATCTGTGGTGCCCAGAAGAGGACTCGAACCTCCACACCCGAAGGCACATGGACCTGAACCATGCGCGTCTACCAATTCCGCCATCTGGGCCAAGGACAGCCAGGTCAGGCTGCCAAAGAACGCGTAATTCTATAGGAAACCATTGTTTTGTCAATTAAGAAAAATCAAAAACTGCGTAATTTGGATCCGTTTCTTAAACGCGAGAAAGAACGCTATAAACATCCTTTACCAAGCCGGGAATATATTTTGCAGATTTTACAGCAACAAGGAATCCCTCTTGCCGAACCGGTATTGCGGAAATTACTGGATATTACGAAAAAAGAAGTGGAGCTGTTCAACCGCCGTTTGACGGCGATGATGCGCGAGGGTCAGATTTTCCGCAACCGCAAAGGCGATATTTGCGTGATGGAGAAACTGGATCTGATCAAAGGCCGGATACAAGGTCACGCGGACGGATTCGGCTTTTTGCTTCCCGATGACGGTAGTCCGGATTTATTTCTGAGCGCAAAAGAAATGAACAAAGCATTACACGGCGACCGGGTTGTGGTGCGCGAAATCGGATTAGACCGACGCGGACGGCGCGAAGCCGTGATTGTCGAAGTCCTGGAACACACTAACACGCAATTGGTAGGGCGGCTGCATATCGACCACGGTATTTTATTCGTCGTGGCCGAAAACAAGCGCATCAGTCAGGATATTCTAATCGCCAAGGAGCATTCGCTGAAAGCCAAAGCTGGTCAGATCGTTATTGCCGAAATCATCCAGCAGCCGAATAAACAAACGCAACCGATCGGCAAGATTATTGAGATTCTGGGCGATTACACCGCACCGGGAATGGAAATTGAAATCGCTTTACGCAAACACGATTTGCCATACGTATTCCCTGCCGAGGTTGAAACGCTCGCGGCCAAATTTCCCAAGAATGTCTTGAAGAAAGAATTCAAGGGACGTAAAGACATCACGCATTTGCCGCTGATCACCATCGATGGCGAAACCGCGCGTGATTTTGACGATGCTGTTTATTGCGAGAAAGCGGACGACGGATACCGCCTCTATGTGGCGATTGCGGATGTCAGCCACTATGTCAGGCCGCGCGATGCGCTTGACCAAGAAGCGCTGAACCGGGGCAACTCCGTGTATTTTCCGCGCCGTGTCATTCCGATGCTACCCGAAGCGCTGTCGAACGAATTATGTTCGCTCAATCCCGATAAAAACCGTTTGTGCATGGTGTGTGAAATTCAATTCCAGAAAAACGGTGAAATACTGGATTATGTTTTTTATCCCGCCGTGATGCGCTCGCACGCGCGCCTGACCTACACCACGGTAGCGGCGATCCTGGGAAAACCCAAGGGAACCGAAGCCAAGGAACATGCAGAGCTGCTGCCCTACCTGCAGTTGGTCTATAAGTTGTTCAAAGCACTGCTCAAAGCACGCAAAAAGCGCGGTGCAATCGATTTTGAAACCACCGAAACCCAGATGTTCTTTAACGACAAAGGAAAAATCGAAAAGATTGTGCCGGTGCAACGCACCGAAGCGCACCGCTTGATCGAAGAATGCATGCTGGCGGCAAATGTCTGCGCCGCAGATTTTCTGCAAAAAAACAGCCAGACCACGCTGTATCGCATCCACGAAAGTCCGGCTGCGGAAAAAATCGAGGCTTTGCGCAATTTTCTGAAGGAATTCGGCATTCAACTGGGCGGCAAGAATAAGCCGGGCGCCAAGGATTACGCGCAAACACTACTTAAAATCCAAGGCAGACCGGATGCGCAATTATTGCAAACCGTCATGCTCAGATCGTTGCAGCAAGCCATCTACAGCCCGGATCTCATGGGGCATTTCGGACTTGCGTATGATGCTTATACCCATTTCACTTCACCGATCCGGCGCTATCCCGATTTGCTGGTGCACCGCGCGATCAAAGCGGTATTGCAAGGTGAAACCTATAATCCCGGCGATTGGAACGAACTGGGTCTGCATTGCTCGATGACGGAGCGTCGCGCAGACGATGCCACACGCGATGTCGAATCCTGGCTCAAGTGTTTTTATATGCAGGACAAAATCGGTGAATGCTTTGACGGTGTCATCAGCAGTGTGACCGGTTTCGGCTTGTTCGTGGCACTGGACGGCGTGTATGTGGAAGGGTTGGTGCATATTTCCGAGCTACCGAGCGATTATTTCCATTTCGATGCCACAAAACATCTGTTGCTCGGCGAACGCAG
Organism: uncultured Nitrosomonas sp.; assembly: GCA_964421895.1. Lineage (GTDB taxonomy): Bacteria > Pseudomonadota > Gammaproteobacteria > Burkholderiales > Nitrosomonadaceae > Nitrosomonas. The sequence continues at coordinate 15,872 of CAYQZF010000032.1, forward strand.
CGGCAAGCAATACCGGCTCGGTGACCGGTTGCGCGTCAAATTGGTACGAGTCGATTTGGAAACCAGCAAAATCGATTTTGTGTTAGCCGAACCGGATAAAAAAGCGGAACGAGCAAAAGCTCAAATAAAAACCAGAACAAAAGCCAAAACTCCGGAAAAAGGCAAGAAATCACATTAGTAGTGGATAAATTGCTCTAAAATACGCGCAAAAATCAATCACCCGGCCAAACCGGCCGGTTATTTTCCAATCAGGCTTAGGTTAAAACGTGTCCAACACTCGCTTTATCTTCGGTTTTCATGCCGTCACCAGCCGTTTGCGGCAAAATCCGGACAGTATCAAAGAAATTCTGATCGATGCCGCGCGCGGCGATCAGCGTGCGCGCAATCTCATCCAACTGGCCGAGGGCCGGAACATCCGTTTGACTTCATGCGATAGCACCAAGCTCGCCAGCATGACTGGCAGCGAGCGCCATCAGGGCGTTGCAGCCAGTATCGATAGCGCGCGCAGTCACGCCGGCATTGACGATATTTTGGATACTCTGACTGAGCCGGCGCGTCTGCTGGTATTAGATGGCATTCAGGATCCGCACAATTTGGGCGCTTGTTTGCGCGTCGCCGATGCGTTCGGCGTGCACGCCGTGATCGCACCGAAAGACCGTGCGGTTGGTTTGACGCCGACAGTTTACAAAGTATCCAGTGGTGCGGCGGATACCGTTCCATATATCGCCGTCACCAACTTGGCGCGCACGTTAAAGGAGCTGAAAGAACGCGATGTTTGGATTTTCGGTACTGCGGAAGATGCGCAATACGATCTAACCGATTTTAAGATCCAAGGCGCTGTCGCTTGGGTATTCGGTTCCGAAGAGAAAGGATTGCGCCGTCTGACGCGCGAAAACTGCGACCAGCTAGTGCGGATTCCGATGCTGGGCAGCGTGGAAAGCTTGAATGTCGCCGTCAGCGCTGGAATCTGTTTGTTTGAAACGCATCGCCAGCAATCTTTGGTCTGAATCGCGCCACCTGATAAAATACCGTTCATTTACCAACAACTCAATAACCGTGATTTTGCTGCATACCGTAGGTCAGCGTAAAAATTTTGACATCGCCAATTCTCCATCATGAATTCATCCGTTTACCCAAATTTTAAAACCCATCTTGCCGAACTCTTCCACACGGCAGCCAGTACCATCACGATGCCGGGTAGCAATTTCCGCATCGAACTGACACGAACCAAACAAGCCAGCCACGGCGATTATTCGTGCAATCTGGCGATGCAACTGGCTAAGCCACTGCATAAAAACCCGCGTGAAGTGGCGAATTTATTGATCGATGCTCTGCCCTCCTCGCCTTATCTGGAAAAAATGGAAATCGCGGGCGCCGGATTTATCAATCTGTTCCTGAAAAATTCCGCGAAACAACAATGCGTGCATCAGGTGTTGCAAAGCAAAGAAGCTTTCGGTCATAGCAATTTTGGTCAAGGAAAAAAGATCCAAGTGGAATTCGTTTCGGCCAATCCAACCGGCCCCTTGCATGTCGGGCACGGACGCGGCGCCGCAATTGGCGCCAGTCTATCTAATGTCTTGAATGCTGCTGGTTTCAATGTTTCGCGCGAGTTTTACGTCAACGATGCGGGACGGCAGATGGATATCTTGACACTTTCAACCTGGTTAAGGTATTTGGAACTTAACGATATCCACATTCCATTTCCGCAAAATGCATATCAAGGAGACTACGTTAAATCAATGGCATGCTTGATTCACCAAGCACACGCCGAGCGTTATGTCCATCACCCGGAATTCGTGTTGGATGGCCTGCCGGTGACTGTGATGGAAACTGTGGTGAGTACCGACGAACATTTGGATTTGCTAATCGCCAACGCAAAAAAAGTACTCGACCAGGACTATGCGTATATTCATAATTTTGTGCTCACCGAACAATTGGGCGACTGCCGCAACGATCTAATGGAATTCGGGGTTGAATTCGATACTTGGTTTTCCGAGCAATCGTTATACGATAATGGCTCGGTCGCACGTACCATTCAATTGCTCAAAGAAAAAAAATATTTATACGAACAAGATGGCGCAACCTGGTTCCGCTCAACTGATTTCGGCGACGAAAAAGATCGCGTGGTGCAGCGGGAAAACGGCCAATTTACTTATTTCGCATCCGACATCGCTTATCACCTGAATAAATTCGAGCGCAGTTACGAACAAGTGATCAATATCTGGGGTGCGGATCATCATGGTTATATTCCACGAGTCAAAGGGGCATTACAGGCGCTCGGATTGGATCCGTCAAAACTGGAAATCGCTCTGGTGCAGTTTGCCGTGCTCTACCGCGACGGCAAGAAAGCACCGATGTCCACCCGTTCCGGTGAATTCGTCACGCTACGGGAATTACGCGAGGAGGTCGGCAAAGATGCGGCGCGGTTCTTTTATGTGATGCGCAAAAGCGACCAGCATTTGGATTTCGATTTAGATCTGGCCAAATCGCAAAGCAACGAAAATCCGGTTTATTACGTGCAATACGCCCATGCGCGCGTGTGCAGCGTATTGGCGCAATGGGACGGCGATGCCGCTGAGTTGGCTGAAGCCGACACGGCAGCGCTATCCAGTCCTGTCGAACTGGCTCTGCTGCAAAAACTGATCGATTTTCCCGATACCGTGGAAATGGCTGCGAAAGAATTCTCTCCGCATTTGATAGCCTTTTACCTCAGAGAATTGGCCAGTGAATTCCATAGTTACTATAATTCAACGCGTTTCCTGGTACCCGAGATTGACTTACAGCACGCCCGGCTGGCATTGATCACCGCTACCCGCCAGGTATTAAGTAATGGATTGACGTTACTCGGCGTCAGCGCACCTGATAAAATGTAATCGAATTAATGTAAAAGGATATTCATGAGCCGAGATTATAAAACCCGCAAGCCAGCAAAATCCTCGTCCGAAAAGGGC
>CAYQZF010000033.1:0-18314 GCA_964421895.1 uncultured Nitrosomonas sp.
AAGCGGCCAATTCGAACGGCTTTTCCAGCCGGATGCAACCGGAACTGAACGTGCGAATATCGCGCTGGAACAGCGATTTGGATGGCGTGTCGTGTAAATAGATATCGAACGAATTGGCAAACATGAACTTGATCCGGCCCAGCGCGTTGTGCTTGCCGGGATCCTGGCGCAAGAAATACGGAAACCCTCTTTTGAGGTTGCGCCAATCGATCGTTTCCGGGTCGATGGCTTCGGCACTTCTATTATTGCCGGGATATACCTTAAATCCGCCGTGTGTGAAAAACATCGGGTCGCTTTGCTGCTTCGGCAATAGATCCTTGGTGGCGATACTCGCCGGAACATTCCAGTATGGATTCAGCACCATATGCGACAGCGCACCGTTGAAACTCGGCGTGCTGCGGTAGTCGCGTCCGACGATGATGCGCATGGTCAGCACCGGTTCATCGTGTTCAACCGCAGTAAGATTAAAACCGGCAGTATTGACCAGCAAGTAACGTGGACCCATATTGCGCGGCAACCAGCGCAGCCGCTCCATATTGATGCGCAATTGCCGGAGTTTCCAGTCCAGCGGGATATTCAACGCACGAATGGTATTTTTTCCGATCACACCGTCGCTGTTTAATCCATGTTGCGCTTGAAATGCCTTGATGGCAGTGACCAGCTCGTTATCGTAGCGTTCGCTCGCAGTATTCGCGATGTGGTATTCAGCGGCGCCATCGGTGGCATACGCTTGCACCATGCGCTGACGGATCAACGGAATGTTCGGGTGTGTGTCGCCCGGCCGTATCGAGGGTGAAGTGGGAATATGAGTCCACTCGGTATGATTATCGGCAAGCTGGCGGTAGTGCGCCAAGGTCTGCTTGAGCAGTTGATAAGCAGGATTTTTCGGAGGCAGATCGTCAAGCGCCTGCTGTAAGCGATCTTTCTTGATCGCTTGCTGCAAAAATATGACCGCATCGAACGCCGGTTGCGCAATGTGCCAATCCTTGTCAGCCGATGCCGCTGTCAGCCGTCCGCGGGATAAATCGCGCGCCAGCGCCAAGACCGCATGCGTCGTGCGCACCTCCAGTTCACTGGCGCTGGCTAGGGATTGACCGGCTTGCTGCTGCAACTGTTGCAGTTGATGCAACTGATAATCGCGGCTGTCCAATCCCTCGTTTTCGGCATTCGCGATGAAGGCTAATGCGGTGTCGAGCAATGGTGAATGCGGATTTTTCGTCACCCACACCGGTTGATACTGGCGTGTACTATAAAATCGCTGCAAATCGCCCAGCGCGTTTTTGCTCAAGCCGAGTGCAGCGGGTTTTGCCAGTTGCTGCTCGATTTCATGCGCTTCGGCAATCAATGCATGCGCAACCGGTGCATTGGACAGGAAAAAAAGGTAACAAAAAAACGGTAGAAACGGCAAAAAAAGTTTAGGTTGAAAACGCGGCACGCGGCTAATTCCTTGGCTAAAGGCAAATGGTCATCGTAAAGTTGCCGGGATTCTATCATCAATGACATGCTTTCATGCAGCAGTTGAACGATGTAATGACCGTTTATTTCTAGTTTTCTACTGTGCGGCCCATTTGACGGCAGCAGCAGCTTCCGTATATTCTGGCGGCGCAATGCAACCGCAGTTATCGACTAACCAACTGAGTTCGCAATATAAATCCATATCCAAATCATGACAGCTAAGCAACAAGTCAAGCATTTACTCGATTTCATCGACAACAGTCCAAGCCCTTGGCATGCGGTGGCTTCGGTCGAAGCGGCGATGCAAAAGTTTCAATTCGTGCGCCTCGATGAAACCGCCAAGTGGACATTGCAAGCGGGCGGGCGCTATTACGTGGTGCGCGACGATTCGTCGATCGTGCTGTTTGTGGTGGGGCGCAAAGCGCCTGCCGAATCGGGTTTCAAAATCGTCGGCGCGCATACCGATTCGCCGGGATTCCGTATCCGGCCGAACGGTGCAACAGTAAGCGATGGCCTGGCGCGGCTGGGTGTCGAGATATACGGCGGGCCGATTCTGGCAACGTTTACCGACCGCGACTTAAGTCTGGCCGGACGCATCAGTTTTGTCGGCGACGGCAAACAATTAGCTCACAAGCCGGTGCGCTTCGATCAGTCGCTGCTGCGCCTACCCAATCTGGCGATTCACATGAATCGCGGTGTCAACGAAGACGGTTTGAAACTACACAAACAAAACGAACTGCCGCTGCTATTTGCGCAGTTGACCGCCGAGCAGTTGCCAAAACCTTATTTCCTCGAACTGCTGGCACACGCATCCGGCATCGACGCCGCGCGAATACTGTCGTGGGACCTGGCGGTGTACGATACGCAAAAAGGTGCATTCTGGGGCGCGAATCAGGAGTTTTACACCGACAGCCAGATCGACAACCTCGCTTCCTGCCACGCCGCACTGCAAGCCTTGCTCGACGATACCATTCTGAGCAATGCCGAAAGCACGCTGGTGTGTGCATTTTTCGATCACGAAGAAATCGGCAGCGAAAGCCATATCGGCGCGGGCGGCAGCTTTCTGACCGATGTCTTGCAACGTATCCACATCGCCACCGCAACCGAGCGCGAAGACAGCGCGCGTGCACTGGCGCAGAGCTTTCTAATCAGCGCCGACATGGCGCATGCCTATCAACCCAATTTTCCTGCCGCGTACGACGCCGATCACCGCGTTTTCGTCAACAAAGGCCCGGTGATCAAGTCCAACGCCAATCGCCGCTACAGCTCCGAAAGCGTGTCGATTGCGCATTTCATCCGCTGGTGCGAAGAAGCGGGTGTTCCCCATCAACGCTACTCGCACCGCAGCGACTTGCCGTGCGGCAGCACCATCGGCCCGATCGCCTCGGCCAAACTCGGCATCCGCAGCGTCGACGTTGGCTGCCCGATGTGGGCCATGCACAGCGTACGCGAGAGTGCCGGTGTGCAGGATCATGAGTCTATGATTAAAGTGTTGAAGCGGTTTTTTAGCGATTAGGCGCGGCGAGTATGTTCGATCTCTGGTTGAAAGAGGATAAAATCATGGAACCGCAGTATTGACACCGGCCCCGGAAGGCGGCTATGTCGCTTTCAACCCGGAAACCGGCACGATTACGCAAGGGGAAACCATTGAAAAAGCATTGGCCAATCTGGCCGAAGCAACCGGACTGTATCTTGAAGAATTTCCGATGACCATCACATCCCGTGCATTGCTAACAACCTTCCAGATTCCCGGACATGCCTAAACTGCCCGTTGTTTCGGGAATGGAAGCAATCCGGGCCTAGGAACGCTTGGGTTTTATTGTAGTTCGCCAGCGCGGCAACTATATCATTTTGCGAAAAGGTGCGGTCGGTTGTGTTGTACCCAATCACCACGAATTAAAAACTGGAACTCTGGCAGGATACTCAAGTAAGCTGGAATATCACTGGATGATTTTATGGTGGCTTTACGTACCTAAATTCTCTATTAAACTAAAAAATGCCTGACTACATCAGGCATTAATGTCTTTTGGTTCTATATTTCTTTAATACTAGAAGCTTATATCTCTAAAGTTTCCTTTGATACTGCCAGTATCTGGTCTGAAATATGGTTGAAATGCTGAAATTGACTTTGCTTTGGGGTTGATGTTGTTGTAGATAAATTTTACTTCGACAGGTATGCCTTGAATTACATTAAACGATAAAAATCCTGTTCCAGTTTTATCAAGTGCTGTAACAGTTGAAGCTGTATATTGATTACTTAAATCATCAAATAAATCGCTTTCATTAACACCATACGCTGTATATGCCAATATATTCTGATCAATGTCGAGGCTAGTAATATTTGTCTTGCAAGTAATTTGATTTTTTCCAGACAGAATACACCCCATGAAATCAACCTTCACGCCATTTACAGTAGTAGTATCCAACGCTGTTTCTGAAAAATGATTATCTTTCAAAGTAGCATCCAGAATAGTGAAAGTACCATTAGCGAGATTTAATTGTAGCGTGACACTATCATAAGTTGTAGTTCCATCCACTGATACATCCCGCATGACAAGGGTGCCGTTACTGCTAGTGAAATTTACAGTGGCAAAGCAAAAACTGCTAATCACCAAAAGGCTTAAACCCAAAAGAAGCTTTTTCATTTTTATTGATTCCCTATGCTATGTATTATTGAAAACGGACCAAAGCAAATTAAATTACTATTTGCCATCGGGTTAACGCATGGAAATTGAAAAAGGATGACTAGAAAAATTTCTTTATAAGAAATTTCCTGCGTCAACTTTGGAGCAATAGCAGACACCTCGAAATTCTATCTGCCACGATAAGACGCTGAACGAACCGGAATTCAACCGACGACATTTTCCCGTCGCGTTTATATCATCCGCGAAAGCGCCGGTGTGGACGATCATGGTTACATGATCCGGGTGTTGAAGCGGTTTTTTAGCGATTGAGAACCGTGCATTGTTCCTGCAGCTTGTTTTTTGTTGACAAATTGCAACATAGCTGTAAAACCTTGAAGCTTTTTATTCTCCGTTATTTATTTTTGGATCTTAGGAAGTTAAACAATTAGGGGCTGTAGTAAAGTAGCTTAGTTGTTAAGCTAGTCAAATGAAGATAAGCCGTTGCAGATTATTGAGAAAAGTACAGTTAAGGTTACTGGAATTTTTTGTGCTGGAAGTTACAGCAAGATCAGCGGCCAATATACTCGGTACTCGGAATTCAGCCCAATAGCGCCGCGCTGTTTTGGCGCAAAATACGTGAGTTTATTGCTTATCATCTGGAGCAAGAATCTCACGAAATCTTTGATGTATAGTGGAGTGGGATGAGAGCTATTTCGGTGGTGTTCGTAAAGGCAAACGTGGCCGTGGGGCTGCCAGTAAGGTTGCTTGTTTGGCATGTCGAAACATGATGGTAAGGTCTATACGAAGGCTGTTGGAGATGCCAAGACAGAAATGTTGATGCCACTCATCACTAGAATCTGTTGACGTCTTGATATAAGCATGCAGTAGATAATAACAAACTCGTAAAATTGGTATTCCTATACCATCAACAAAACGAGTTTGCGATGCCCCGATTAATGCTCAGTGATGAGTTCTGGCCGAAGCTGGAGAAGATTCTGCTTCAAGAAGCGATTGATAACAAGTGCAATTTGCGCATGACAGTAGAAGATATGTTGTATCAAATGGGAATTGGCTGTCCGTGGTGAGGCATTTGGAAGCTGCAACTACATCTATAAAAGATTCCCTGCGTGATCATTAAGCAGTAAATGGTTAAGGATCTTCAGAACGCTGCCGATTGATCGGGACTGTGAATGGGAATTTATTGATGGCAGCTATGTTAAAAGCGCACCAGTATAATGCAGGCGCAACGGACTCAAGGAACCACAGGTGATCGCCAAACTGCCTGATTATTGCGGACAAGGGCTATGACAGCAAATGTATGCGAGAACAGATAACGAAGAAAGGGGCTCGCGCTGTGATACCGGGAAAGCGCGGCTCGTTAAAGGGTAACGCAGATATGGATTGGGGTTTGTATAGATACGGGCATTGGGTAGAAAATACTTTTGCCCGGCTAAAGCAGTGTCGGGCAGTAACGGTACGATGCGACAAACTGAAAAGAAATTTTGAAAGTATGGTAACCATGGACATGCGGATATCTGTGGTTACTTATGTGAAATGTCAACAGACCCTAAGAAGTAATAACCAAAAATACTCAAACTTTGAACTCAGATTTAATTTGATCTACTACAACCCCATTTTTTATGAATATTCTCACCTACGATATTGAAGATTGGTTTCATTTGCTTGATATTGATTCAACTGCTACTGAAGCACAATGGGGTAATTTTAAGCCCCGGATTCATGCCAATGTTGAACGATTGTTGGAATTAACTTTGCATCATCAGCATCCTGCAACCTTTTTTTGTTTGGGATGGGTGGCTCAACGGTATCCAGAAATTATTCGTCGAATCGATGAACTGGGTTTTGAAGTGGCATCACACTCTCACATGCATCAACTGGTGTATCAGCAAACCCCTCAGCAATTTCTTGAAGATTTGAAACGTTCGATTTATACCCTCGAAAATATAACTGGCAAAAAGATTAAAACCTATCGTGCTCCAGGCTTCTCGATCATGAGGGGTAATGCCTGGGCCATTGAGGCTCTACTTGAATGTGGAATAGAAAGAGACAGTTCAATTTTTCCTACTGGAAGAGGACATGGCGGTTATGATAATTTTGGTCGAGCGGAACCCACTTTATTAAGCTGTTCAACAGGAAAGATCAAGGAATTTCCGATCAATCTCGGAAAATTTTTGGGGAAAACCTTTGTTTTTTCTGGTGGAGGATACTTCAGACTCATGCCGTTATCGGTTATTCAAAGTTTGACTAAACAAACCGACTATGTCATGACCTATTTTCATCCGCGCGATTTCGATTCTGAGCAGCCGATTTTGGATTTGCCAATTTCCCGGAAATTTAAATCTTATGTGGGTTTGAAGGGTGCGTACAAAAAATTGGATCAATGGTTAAGCCAGAATAAGTTTATTGACATTGCTACAGCGGACAAACTTGTTAATTGGGATCAAGCTCAATATGTTGAAATGTCATCTCACTGACATGAGAACAGCTTAGCTTTGTTTTATCTTTTTGGGTCTGTCAGGAAATACAGAATCAGGAAAGTTAAATCAGAAACTGCACATAACTAATGGCGACCTTTGTATGGTTGCGATCCCTGATAAATGGGCCGGATACTATAATTTGTTTTTGAAATAATGATATTGGAGTGCTGAGCATGAGTTTCTCAGAATGCGATGTAATACGCCGCACCCGAAAAGGGAATTTCTTGAAGCAAATTGATCAGTTGATCGACTGGAACTCAATAAAGAAAGCCATCACAGTCCATTACGCACCGGTATCGGATGCAGCAGGCCACCCGGGCCTATTCGGGAGTGCTGTTGTTCAGATGCCGCTGACAGGAATCTGGTACGGTGGCTTGAACGATGAATCAAGTGATCCAACCCGGTGTGGATATCGAAGCGCGCTGGGTCAGAAAAGGCGGCAAATCAGTATTTAGTTATAAGCAGCATACAGCTTAGGTGCTAAGCTAATCTACTACAGTCCCAAAACTAAAAGCCATTTCGTGTCGTACGCGGCAGCGGCTTTTATCCGCTACGATAAAGCGCTGAACGAACCGGAATTCACCTGGCGGCATCCTTCTCAATGTGCCGTTCCTAACACCACATTGAGAAGTTGAGATCGTAGTTTCTCGTCACGTTTAAACCCAGCCTTCGTGCAGCATCACACTGCCAACCAAATGCGTAGCCGCTTCGTTGCTTTGTGCAACTTCGACCGTGAGCCAGCTGCGGTCGATTGCGTGACTTTCCAATCGCACGAGCTGCTGGCTGAGTTCATCGTCCGTCGCCGAACGTCCCAGCGTATGGTTGTAGATCGTCTGGATGTAATCGGTATCGGACAGTGCCTGCAAATCGGCGTGCTGCTGGAACCAGTCCAGAATGGCATTGGCATCGTAGGGCTGGTGCAGTGCTTCGAGTCCGACTTGCCATTCCGCTATGCTGGCGCCGCGGTTAAAGAAGCTGTGCACCAGGCGCGCCAGAATGGCTTCGACTTGATTATGCGCGATCACAACGGTTTCAAGGTTGTCGAACGCGATCATTTCGATATTTTTCAAATTGAGCATGGCGCCATCGCTGAGTTGCGTCAGTTCCAGACGATCGCCGGAAAACTCCAGGTGTGCATCGTCGCGGCCGCCTGGCATGCGCAGTACATCGTAACCTGCGCCGGCATCCGCATTTATCGTTAACCCGAGCGGTAGATAGCCTTGATCGTTTTCAGCACCACCTGTTAAATTGCGTGTGGCATCGATCCGGATAATTGTCGGATCGGTATCCCAGCCGGATAGTAATTCACTGCCGGTTTTGTTTTGCAAACCCAGCTTGATCGCTTCTGGCAAGCTGCGGAAGACCGCTAAAACATCCCCTGCCGTTGCGCCTGCCGCGTTTTGCACCGCATTTCCTTCCGCAGCCGTCAAGTCGCGCCCCAGCCAGGTTCTGACCAGATGATGCGCAACCGCTTCAGTTTCAGAATAGGCAATTGCCAAACTCGGGCCGCTGGCAAACCGGACTAATTCGACATCGGTCAAGGTATCGGTCTCGCCATTCGCTTGCGTCAGTGTGACTGTGTTGCCATGCACATCAACCCGGTAATCGGATAATTGCCCTGCTTGAATGGCGCTATCGAAACCAAAGCCGCCATTGAGTTGATCATCGCCACTGCCGCCGCTCAAAATATCGTTACCGGCGCCGCCATAAACAATATCGTTGCCCGCGTCGCCGGAGGTTTGATCGTTACCGCCCAAGCTGCCGACAGTGTCATCGCCGCCGCCACCGGACAAGATATCATCATCAGCACCGAGCACGATAAATTGATTATGATCGTCGCCCGCGACGAAATTTTGTCCGCTGCCGCCGACAATCCGGGCAGCGCCGATAATCAATGCAAAGGCGACATTATCCAATTGAATGACGGTGCCGGCAGGCAATTGACGAGCGTCGATCACCAGCATGTTGCCGGTTGTGCTTGCAACGACCGGGCTGCTGATAATAATCGGCAACGCTGGCGGCTGACCGCCGGCAACGTTCGGTGTAACGGTTTGAGTGTTGACCGGACTGCTGTCTGGCAGTTGTGCTAAAAACTCTCGTGCTTTCGCAGTCAGGCCATTGGCGGCGTCACTGCTTAAACCACTGATTTTCGCCAGTGCGGTAATCACACTTGTTTCGGCCTGCGCCGGGCCGGTTACTCGCGGCCGTTCCGCGACAGTCAATCCGGTACCGGTTGGCAGGCTGACCGTAAGTAAGGAATTGCCTTTTGCATCCGTTGCCACCGGAATATCCGCATAATCGCGGAACAACGAATCAGGATCGTCTTGCCGGGAAGATTGAATAGTCGAAACGGCGATAACGACAGTGCCGTCCGGTTGCGTGGTCTTCGTAGCGGCTGCACCGTCGATGATTATGTTAGTGCTGCCACTTCCACCACCGCCGCCTCCGCCTCCGCCTCCGCCACTTCCGCCACCGGAAGATGGGATCGATACGGTAATGCCGTTGCCGCTAGTGTCGGCGATTGTGACGGCGGCATCGGCACCCGTTGCCCAATCCTCGGCGGCGGCCAAGTTGTAAGTTGTCGCATCGCTGGAGGCCGTACCGGCTTTGTTCAGCAGAAGATTGACCGCAGCCTTGTCGGTATTGCTCAACGTCAGAGTGAACGTAGTACCGGAGGTGATTTCGACATCGGCGGTATCGGTCAGTGTGTAGGTCGCGCCACCATTACCGGTGAACGTGAATTTGGAAGCATCGATATCGTTGGCTGCGCCACCTGCTTTTAAAAATCCCGATCCGGTTACGACCAGCACGCCAGTGCCGGTATTGTAGGTGGCTGAAGTGATCGCCGGTACGGCTACATTGGAGGCGGTGATCGCGTTACCGGTCGCATCGACCACGTTGACCGCTGCATCAGCGCCCGCGGCCCAGTCCTCCGCGGCTGCCAGGTTGTAAGCCGTGCCGCCGGTGGAAACGGCGCCATCTTTATTGACGATCTGATTGACAGCGGCTTTGTCGGTGCTGCTCAATGTTACGGTGAATGCCGTGCCGGAGGTGATCTCGACATCGGCGGAATCGGTCAGCGTGTAAGTATTGCCACCTTCACCGGTAAAAGTGAGCTTGGATACATCGATATCGTTCACCGCGCCATTCAGCTTCAGGAAACCGGCGCCAGTGACCGCCAATACACCGGTGCTGGCGTCGTAGGTGGCCGATGTGATCGCCGGTACGGCGACATTCGAAGCCGTGATGCCGTTACCGGTGGTATCGGCGGTGTCGCCGCTGGTGACATTGGTATCCCAATCATCCGCCGCGGCCAGATTGTATGGGGTGCCGCCGGTTGAGCTGGCGCCGTTCTTGTTGACGATCTGGTTGATGGCGGCTTTGTCGGTGGCGCTCAGTGCGATGGTAAACGCCGTGGCGGAAGTGAGTTCGACATCGGCAGTGTCGGTCAGCGTATAGGTGCTACCACTTTCACCGGTAAAGGTGAGTTTGGAAGCATCGATATCGTTGGCGGCACCCGCCTTGGCTTGCAAGTTGGTGCCGGTTACAACCAAAGTTCCGGATGAAGCATCGTAAGTGGCCGAGGTGATGCGCGGATTGGCCGACACCGTAACTGCATTGGTCGCATCGCTGATATCGGTGGCGACATCGGCGGCGCTCAGCCAGTGATTGGCGGCTGCCAGATTGTAAGTGGAACCGCCGGACGACGTGGTGCCGGTTTGATCCAGCAAGGCATCGACAGCGGTTTTATCCGCACCGGATAGCGTTACGCTGAACGACGTGCTCGACGTGATTTCAACATCGGAAGAACTGGTGATGGTGTATGTGGCGTTTGCGGTTCCGCCGGTCAGCGTGAGCGTGGAAATGTCAATGTCGTTGCCGGCGCCGATCTTTCCGAAAAGATTGTTGCCGGTGACAACCAGAATACCGCTATCGGCATCGTACGTGGCCGACGTGATCGTGGGCGTCTGGATATTGCTGACAGTGATGCCGTTGCCGGTCAGATCGGCAGTAACGACTGAGGATGCAGTGCCGGTCATCCAATCTTCGGCTGCGGCGACATTGTAGGTCGTTGCGCCGGAAGAAGCCGTACCGTTCTTATTTAACAAGCCGCGAACCGCTAACTCGTCGTCGGCATTGAGCGTGACGCTGAAAGCAGTCGCCGAAGTCACATCGACATCCGGAGAAGTCAACGTATAACTGCCGCCTTCGCCGGTCAACGTGAGCAGCGAAACCGTCACATCGTTGTTAGCGCCGCTGTTGGATACGAAGTTTGTTCCGGTGACCGCCAGTACGTTGGTGCTGGCGTCAAACGTGGCGGAGGTAATGGCGGGTGCGGCGTAATTGCTTACCGTGATACCGTTACCGGTCAAATCGGCGACCGTAGCGGCGCTATCTGCTCCGGCGGCCCAATCCTCGGCGGCAGCCAGATTGTAGGTGGTGCTGTCAGCCGATGATGTGCCATCTTTATTCAACAATGTTTCGACATTGATCAAGTCCGCGCCGCTCAGTGTCACCGAAAACGAAGTTCCCGACGTGATTTCCACATTCGCCGCGTTGGCCAACGTGTAGGTTGCACCGCCTTCGCCGGTGAAAGTCAGCTTGGATAAATCGATATCGTTACTGGCGCCGCTTTTCTGCAGAAAGCCGCTACCGGTAACGGTCAGCACATTGCTGCTGTAATTATAAGTGGCGGATGTGATTGCCGGTGCAGCAACGTTTGAAACTGTGATGCCATTGCCGGTGGTATCGGCGATGACGGCGGCGCTGTCCGCACCGGCTGCCCAATCCTCGGCGGCAGCCAGGTTGTATGTAGTGCCATCGGTAGAGCTGACACCGTTTTTGCTGACGATCTGGTTGACGGCGGCTTTGTCGGCGGCGCTCAGCATGATGGTGAATGCCGTGCCGGAAGTGATCTCGACATTGGCGGAATTGGTGAGTGTGTAAGTGCTACCACCTTCGCCGGTAAACGTGAGTTTGGAAGCCACGATATCGTTGGCAGCACCGCTGGCTTTCAGAAAACCGGTTCCAGTAACCACCAATGCACCGCTGCTGGCGTCGTACGTGGCCGAGGTGATCGCGGGTGTGGCTACATTACTGACGGTGATTGCATTACCGGATGTGTCGGCAATGTTAGCGTTGCCGATGACCGTGTTCCAGTCATCCGCTGCGGCCAGATTATACGTAGTCCCTCCGGTTGAGCTGGCGCCATTCTTGTTGACGATCTGGTTGACGGCGGCTTTATCGGTGGCGCTCAACGTGATGGTAAATGCGGTACCGGAGGTAATCTCGACATCGCTGGTATCGGTCAGCGTATAGGTCGAACCGCCTTCGCCGGTGAAGGTCAGCAGCGAAGCATCGATGTCGTTGGCTGCGCCGCTGGCCTTGACCAGGTTCGCGCCGGTGACGGTCAATATGCCGGTGCTGGCGTCGTACGTGGCGGAGGTGATCGTGGGCGTTTGCACGTTGCTGACGGTGACGCCGTTGCCGGTGGTGTCGGCGTTGCCGCTTTGCGCCGGATTCCAGTTAGCCGCGGCGGCGATATTGTAGGTGGTGCCGCCGACCGAGGACGTGCCGTTCTTGTTCAACAAGCCTTCGATGTTGATCTGGTCGGCGGCATTCAATGTGACGGTGAATTGCGTGGCGGAATCGAGCTCAACGTTCGACGACGTGAGCGTATAGGTTGCGCCGCCTTGTCCGGTCAGGGTCAGTTTCGATACATTGATGTCGTTCAGCGCTCCGGCTGTGGCCGCCATGTTGGCGCCGGTGACGATCAGCGAATTGGTGCTGGCATTGTAGGTTGCAGAAGTGATCGTCGGAGGTACGGTGGCAGGCTGGAAAACAAAGTTACCGTACACCATGCTGTGCTGGCTGGGGGTGGTAGTGTAATCAAATATTCCGGTAGAAATGTGCCGGATGCGAACCTCATCCACGTTATCGAAAGAAGATGGTAAGGAGATGGTTTGAAAAGCGTTTGTATTTGCGATTGTCAATGTAACCGGCGTATCCGTGGCGACTTGTAAACCATCCCGATAACCCAGAATTTCAATGGTGTTGAAGTTACTGTATGCCTGGCTGATATCGATCGAAACCAGATCGAATTCACCGCCGCTCGCCGTGGCGAACGTAAACCAGATACCTGTTTGATACAGAATAGAATCGTCCCATATAGTAATGCCCGAGGTATAAGAGTATTGGTAGGAGGCATCCCATAAACCGTTGTTGGCGCCGGACATCGGCGCCAATGAAGCAAAAGCCGTGCTCGTCCCGGAATCGGTCGGTTTGATGGTTAAATTGCCATAACCCGTTGTGGCCTTGGTATAGCTGAGAACGGGCGAGTTTGTGCCCGAACTATTCAATTCATGGTTGCCAAATGAAATGGTTTCGGTCGCCAGCGTACCGCTGTAACCATTCAACACGTTTTGTTCGAAAATCAGCGGGGTATTGATTTGTCCACATCGAAAAGCCAAATCCCAGTTGCCTCCCAAAGCCTTGGCGCCGGTCAAATCGATGGCGGCAGCCATGCTGGCTTGCACCGTCACACTGAGTTGCCGGACAAATTGCTGGCCAGCCGCGCCTTTTGCCACCTGGCAGCCGTACAGGAAAATTTCTGCAGTTTTTGCCAGCGCGGTGCGCCAGGATTGAAGAGCAGGCCGGTAAGCATCCATTGTGGCCGGAGTTAATGACGTGTTACCCACTACGATAGCGGCGGGATGGCCATGCGACAGGATATGCACGCTGCCGATATCGCAACGCTGGTTTAATATCGCGGTGATTTGCATAACACCGTCTCGATTTGCGTCGAGCAAGACGATTTCCGTTCCTGGTCTTACGCCATCCAACAACGATTGATAATCCGCTACACCACTGTCGATGAATAAAATCGATTTTGCGGGCATTGGGGTGTGAGAACTCATGAACATATACCTCCGAGGAGTTGCTTCATTGCGGGATTGCATTTATGCATGAATGGGTTCATTCAATTTGGTTCGTTGATATGTTGAGTAACCTTGCGGTCGAGCTCGGTCAGCCAGGCCGGTGGCATCACAGTCAGAATTTTCTGGTGGATTGTTCGGGCGGCTGCCAATTCTTCCGCGTTTGTGGATCGTTGTAAAGAAGCGGAAATCCATAAATACGCTTTGGCCAGATGTTCCGCCGGGAGCCGGTTGGTTTCTGCATCGGGTTCCGCGGCGAAAAAATGTTTGCCTGCCTGAAAATAGGCTGGAACGTATTTGAGCGCGGCGGCTTGTTCGAAAAGCTGGCGGGTTTGTTCCGCACTGTGATCTGTACCGTCTTGTTCCATTAAGATACCCAAATGATAGAAGGCTTCCGCGGACTGTTTTTGCGCTGCTGCAAGGAGCCAATGGTAAGCATCCTGGAGATTACGCACGCTGGGGTCACCGTACAGATAAAACTTGCCCATCCAGATCTGCGCCGGTAACGATCCTTGCAGCGCCGCAGGACGGCAAAGTTCCAGCGCCTGGAGCGGGTTTTTGGCTATCCCGTTTCCGGTCATCAGCAAGTTGCCTAAGTGGCAGTAGGAACTCAAATGTCCGGCTTGCGCGGCCATTTGAAACCATTCGGCGGCCGCTACGGGATCGGCCGGGCGGTGGATGCCTTCCTCAAAGCATAAGCCGGTCATGTGTTGCGCTGCCGGAACGCGATTTTGTGCTGCTTGCTCGAACCATTCGCATGCGGTTTTGCGATCAGCTGCGCGTCCCCAGCCGTTTTGGTAAAACAGCGCCACAGTGAATTGCGCCAGCGGATGGCGGCCAGTCACGGCGGCGGTGTGATACTTGCTGAAAGCGCTGTCATAATCACCGGATGCAAGCAGTGTCTGCGCGGTTTTCAAGTCCAAGTCGTCATTGAGCGGTGCATTTACGGGCGCTGTAACGCTCGCGAAGGCGTTGGGCAGAAGGATTGCGGTACAGAGAATTATCCAGAAAGCTTTGATCATTTTTTAGCGGGTGCGGTAGGTTTCCGGGAGATATCGATGGATTGGAAAGGTTGGTCATGTTTGAGAGAGAATCCATTCGTTCCGGACATGACCAACGCGATCCAATCGTGCATTCCGGTTGAAACTACGGGCGCGACGGATAAATACCCTCTAAGGCGATGATGCAGTTCACAACGGTATATGGCGGCATAATCGAAAAAGGCTGGGAGTTGCCGGTCGGACCGATGCTGACATTAGTGTTGGTCGTGGTGGTGATGCCGAGCCCGCTCAGCGTGGTTTCGATTGAAGCTGCATTCATGCTGACATTCGGCGCGGTAGAAGAGTAAGCCGAGCTTGATCCTTTGGCATTGGCCAGCGAATTGCCGCTGGCGTTTTTCTGATCGGCATCGCTGTTCGCCGCTTTCAATGTCGATGTGGCGCTAGCACCCGGTGCAACTACCGAGGTCGATGTTGAAGTAGCGGTGGCGGTATGATTATGCGCAGGCAGGTTGTTGATGGTTAACACGGTATTTTCCACGCCGCCGGCTTGCCCCAGTGTAAACATCGAGCCGCCCGGATGTTGTCCCTGGTGCACCGGAACTCTTCCGCGCATATCGGGCAATGCAAAATTTGAAGTGCCATTGCCGCCATAGGTGGTACCGATCAAGGAGAAAAGCGCCTGGTACTGGTTGATGGGCAATACTTGCCCGTTGCACTGCAACCATCCGTTGGGTGCATAATTAAACGCGACGTAACTGATTTCACCGATGAAAGGCTCCGCGCCGGCCGTTACGCTGCCGGGTGCGGTGCTCATCAGTAGAGCGGTTGCGGTTAATGAAAGTACACTGTGTCTTGTCTTGTTTTGTTTCATCGGTTTTTCCCTTTTTCTTGAGATTAGACTTCCGGTTCCACAGCTAACCCTATGGATACGGCTGTAGATTTTTTATGGTACTTGTGATTAAAAGGCTATGTTAGCAGTCTGGTAGACCAGCGGCAATGTATTGGAAGAGCATTTTCCACCTTCTTTTGTTGGAAATAACCGCAAGCCACGGGCGGGCGCGTAAATTTAATTCCGGGATGCACTGATGATAAGATGGCTGCATGAATCCAAACGAACTGAAAAACTGGGCCGGGTATTGGGAGCAACTGCGTACGGCATTGCTCGACCCCAAGGTCGATCCGGCGCTGCTGGAGGCGTCGTTGCGCGAGGCGCGTGCCAAAATGCCGGTGCCAGTGTTGTGGCTACTGGGTAAAACGCAATCCGGCAAGACCTCGATCATCCGGGCATTGACCGGCAGCGCGGCGGCGGAAATCGGCAATGGTTTTCAGCCGTGTACGCGCAGTGCGCGGTTTTACGATTTTCCTGCCGAAGCGCCGCTGGTGCGTTTTCTCGATACGCGCGGCTTGGGCGAGGTGGCGTACGATCCCTCGGATGATATGCATTACTGCGAAGCGCAGGCGCATTTGCTGGTGGCCGTGATGAAGGCGGCAGATATTCATCAGGCTGCGGTGTTTGACTCGTTGCATGCGATCCGCAAGCGCCACCCGGAATGGCCGGTGCTGCTGGTGCAAACCGGTTTGCACGAACTGTATCCGCATGGCAGCGGACATATCCAGCCGTGGCCGTATGCGAACGATCCGTTGCCGGAGGCGATACCGCTCGATTTGCGCCGCGCCATTGCGGCGCAGCGCGCTGCGCTGGGAACATTGCCCGGCTTCGCGCCGGTGCGTTGGGTGGCGGTTGATTTGACGTTACCGGAAGATGGTTTCGACCCGCCGGATTATGGTCTGGAAGCATTGTGGCAGGCGATCGAGTCGCTGACATCGCTGGGTTTGCAGCATCAGTTGAGCGGTGACGCAGCGGTGCAGGATTTGTATGCGCGCGCCGCGCATCAGCACATTACCGGTTATGCGCTGGCGGCGGCTGGGCTGGGCGCTTTACCGGTAGTGGATTGGGTTGCGGTATCGGCGGTGCAGGCGAAATTGCTGCACAGTCTGGCGCAGCTCTACGGCCAACACTGGGACAGGAGCACGATCACCGAGTTTCTAGGGCTGGCGGGTGCTGGGATTGCTTCGGGTTACTTGACCCGGTTACTGAGCCGCACTGTGGCGAAGCTGATTCCGGTTTGGGGGCAAACCGCGGGGGCAATCTGGGGGGCGAGTTCCAGCGGCGCGGCTACCTATGCCCTCGGCAAGGCGGCGATTTATTTTTTTGCGCGGCGCAAGGATGGTTTGAGCGTGGATGCGGATACTTTGCGGCAGATTTATGCGCAAGAATTGCAACGTAGCGCGTCGTTCCTGAAAGACCGGTTACAGGGTAAATCCGTATGAAAGCGCCGCTGCCGTCCGTCGATCCGCTGCGGCTGCTGGTATTCGTTCTGATGCTGCTGCCGCTGCTGGCATTGCTCGGGTTGGGCGTGTTATGGCTGTGGCAGAGCGAAAATTTGCAGTATTGGTTGATCGCTTTGGTGGTATGCGGCGGTCTGGGGTACGGCTTGCAAGTGTGGTTGGTGCGGCGGGAACGGCAATTGCTCAGGGATTCGGCCACCGAGCCCAATCCGGAGTGGCCACCCAGCGCGGAAAAAGTGTGGCGGAAAGTGGAAGCATTGGCGCAGACGTGCAACCCGCAAGATTGGCCGATCGAGGAGGGCGGCTGGGTGCTGGCGCTGGGGCAGAAAACGATGGAAACGGTGGCTCATTGTTATTATCCGGATGTCGAAAAACCGCTGCTGGAACTCACCATACCGCATACCTTGCTGATTATCGAACGGGCGAGCCGCGATCTGCGCCAGGATGTCGCGGAAAAAATTCCGTTCAGTAATCGCCTAACCATCGGTGATCTATTCCGTTTGCAGCGCTGGAAAGCAAAAGCGGAGCGGCTGTTTAACATTTACCGCGCCGGCAACATACTCATCAATCCGGTCAATGCTTTGCTGAGCGAAGCTTGGCGGCATTTGCGCGAGCGCAGTTTTGACCAAGCCAGGGATGAATTGCACCGCTGGTTTTTGCGCGCTTATGTGTGCAAGGTCGGTTATTACGCGATTGATCTGTATAGCGGTCGTCTGCCGCTGGGTGACGAAGAATCGATTGTAGCACCGACAGCGGCATCGGCAGCAGACCTCGGACAAGCCGAGCAAACGGCGAAGCCGGTTGCCGAACCGTTGCGTATTCTGGTATTGGGGCGGACGAATTCGGGTAAATCCAGTCTGATCAATGCCTTGTTCGGTGCCGTTACGACGGCAACCGATGTGCTGCCGGATACGACGCAAGCGCTCACGCCGTTTGTTTTAGCGCGTGAGGGATTAACACAGGCGCTGATTTTCGATAGCCCCGGATGCGACAGTGCGCTGTTTGACCATCGGCAGATGCTGGCAGCGGCGGAAAATGCCGATCTGATTTTGTGGGTCACTGCCGCCAATCGTCCGGACCGGCAAGCTGAGCGCGATTGTCTGGATGCGTTGCGTGTGGCTCAAGTGGCGCGCACCGACCGCCGTGCGCCGCCGTTGCTGGTAGCGGCGAGTTTTATCGACCGCTTGCGGCCGGTCAATGAATGGCAGCCACCCTACAACCTGACGGATTCGCTCAATACCAAGGCGGCCAATATCAATGCCGCGGTGCGGGCGATTGCTGTCGATCTGGCCGTGCCAATCGAGCAAGTCATTCCCGTCTGCCTGCTCGCGGGCAAGGTTTACAATGTCGGCGATACCTTGTGGGCGGCGATCCTGAATCATCAGGATGAAGCGTTGCGGGTGCGCTTGATGCGTTGCCTGGATGCCCGGAAACGCGCCGAGGATTGGGTGC
>CAYQZF010000034.1:0-18303 GCA_964421895.1 uncultured Nitrosomonas sp.
TTTAATGCCCATCCTGATTGTAATCGCCATAGGCATCGTACTGGGCGGATTGATTGTGACGATGGAAAAACCTTCCGCGGTACCGGCGGAAACAGTGAATGCCGGGGCCGATAATAAATCCGGAGGAAGCCAGCCGGATATCGGACCGAGAGGAGGCAAGCTGTTTACCGGCGATGGCTTCGGCTTGGAGTTGACGATTTTTGAAAAAGGCGTGCCGCCGCAATTCCGCGTTTATCTGTATGCAAACGGCAAACCGCTTGCACCGGCAGCCGCCAAAGTTTCTATTTCATTGTCGCGCCTCGGCGCACCGATACAACTGATCAAGTTTGCGCCGGAAGCGGATTATCTGCTGGGCGATCAAGTGATCGAAGAACCGCATTCGTTCGATTTGGCAATCGCTGCCGAATATAGCGGTCAGACATACCGCTGGGGCTTCAGTCAAGTCGAAGCGCGCTTGGAAATGACTGATGACATGCTGAAAACGATCGGTGTCGAGATTAAAACGGCCGGACCCGCCATTATCAAATCCACACTCAAATTGCCGGGCGAGATTGTGTTTAATCCCGACAGGACTGTACAGGTGGTGCCGCGTTTGCCGGGGGTGGTGACCGCAGTGAATTTTGAGCCGGGGCAGATGGTGAAAAAAGGCGATGTGCTGGCGGTGATCGAAAGTCAAATGTTGGCGGATTTGAACAGCCAGTATATGGCGGCGCAGAAACGGCTAGTGCTGGCGCGCACGGTCTATCAACGGGAAAAGCAGTTGTGGGAGGAAAAGATTTCGGCCAAGCAGGATTATCTCGCGGCCGAATTGGCATTGAACGAGGCCAAGATCGGTTCCGATCTGGCGGCGGAAAAGCTCAAAGCGCTCGGCGTGCGTCCCGAAGCGGGATTGCCGGCAAAAGAACTGATCCGCTATGAAGTGCGCGCGCCTATTTCCGGACTCATCGTTGCCAGAGCGGTGGCTTTGGGAGCCGCATTAAAAGACGATGCCACCATTTTCACTGTTGCCGACATGTCGGCGGTTTGGACCGCCATTACCGTGTATCCGAAGGATCTGAGCATCGTCCGGGTCGGGCAGAAAGCTGTGGTCAAGGCGACCGCTTACGATGTCGAAGGCGAAGGCGTCGTCACATACATCACCACTCTGATCGGCGGACAGACGCGCACGGCTACGGCGCGGGTCATTCTGGATAACCAGGATGGCCGCTGGCATCCCGGCATGTTCGTCAGCGTTGAATTGGTGTCGGATGAAATCGAAGTGCCGGTTGCAGTTTCCGCGCAAGCCATTCAAACATTCCGTGATTCGACCGTGGTGTTCGGCCGCTATGGCGGTTATTTCGAAGCGCGTCCGCTGGAGCTGGGCCGCAGCGATGGTCACATGGTGGAGGTATTGAAAGGGTTTGCTGCGGGTGAACACTATGCTTCCGGCAATAGCTTTGCCATCAAAGCGGATATCGATAAAGCCGGTGCGTCGCATGACCATTAGCCAGTCCTAAGAACACGCTACTCAAGGAAAAATCATGTTTGAACGCATTTTGAAAATGTCGATATACCAGCATGGGCTGGTGTTGCTGGCGGTCATGGCGATGGCCGCATTCGGCATGTACAACTACATGAAACTACCGATCGACGCAGTGCCGGACATCACCAACGTACAGGTGCAAATCAATACCACGGCAGCCGGTTATTCTCCGCTGGAAGCAGAGCAACGCATCACGTTTCCGATCGAGATGGCGATGTCTGGTCTGCCCGATCTCGAATATACCCGCTCCTTGTCGCGCTATGGCTTGTCGCAAGTCACGGTGATTTTTAAGGACGGCACTGACATCTATCAGGTACGGCAACTGGTCAGTCAGCGTATTCAGGAAGTCAGAAGCCGGTTGCCAGTCGGGATTGTGCCGACGATGGGACCGATTTCCACGGGGCTGGGTGAAATCTTCATGTGGACAGTCGATGCCGATCCCGCAGCGCGTAAAGTGGATGGCACACCATATACATCGATGGATTTGCGCGAGTTGCAGGACTGGGTTATCAAACCGCGCATGCGCATGGTGAAAGGAGTTACTGAAGTTAATTCGGTCGGTGGTTACGTTAAACAATTTCATGTCGCGCCGCATCCAGAGAAGCTGCTTTCTGTCGGTTTGACGCTGCAAGATCTCGTGGCTGCCTTGGAGCGCAACAATCTCAACATCGGCGCGGGTTATATCGAGAAAAGCGGTGAGCAATACCTGGTGCGGGTGCCTGGACAGGTGGCCGATCTAGTCGAAATTGGCGATATCTTGTTGGGCAGTAGCCAGGGTGTGCCGATACGCGTCAAGAACGTTGCTGACGTGCTGATCGGCAAGGAATTGCGCACCGGCGCTGCGACTCAGAACGGCCACGAAGTAGTGCTGGGCACGGCGCATATGCTGATCGGAGAAAACAGCCGCACCGTTTCGCAAGCGGCGGCGGAAAAACTGACCGAGATCAACCGCAGCCTGCCTGCCGGTGTGAGCGCCACACCGGTTTACAACCGCACCACGCTGGTCGACAAAACCATACACACCGTTTCCAATAATTTGATGGAAGGCGCCGCGCTGGTCATTGTGGTGCTGTTCGTATCGCTTGGCAATCTGCGTGCCGCCCTGATCACCGCGTTGATCATCCCGCTATCGATGTTGTTTACCATCAGCGGCATGGTGGCCAGCAATGTCAGTGCTAACCTGCTGAGTCTGGGTGCGCTTGATTTCGGCATTATCGTCGATGGCGCCGTCATCATTGTCGAAAATTGCATTCGCCGGCTTTCTCTGGAACAGGAAAAACGAGGGCGGTTGTTGTCATCCGAAGAGCGCTTTGAGATCGTGTTCGATGCCTCCAAGGAGGTGCGACGCGCGTTGCTGTTCGGGCAGATCATCATCATGGTGGTTTATTTGCCGGTGTTTGCGTTGTCCGGCGTGGAAGGCAAGATGTTCCATCCGATGGCGTACACGGTGTTGCTGGCGCTGCTAGGGGCGGTATTTTTGTCGGTGACGTTCGTTCCGGCGGCGGTTGCGATGTTTTTGTCCGGCAAAATGATGGAAAAAGAAGGCGCTGCGGTGCAGTGGGCGAAAAATATTTACGCTCCCACACTCGATATGGCGATGAATAACAAGGGGTTGACGGTGACCATCGCAACCGTCATCGTGATCCTTTCCCTGCTGCTGACCACGCGCATGGGTAGTGAATTCATCCCCAGTCTCGACGAGGAAGATATCGCATTGCACGCCATCCGCATTCCTGGCACCAGTCTCAGCACGGCAATTGAAATGCAGAATGAGCTGGAAGAAACGATCAAGAAATTTACCGAGGTTAGCCGGGTTTTTTCCAAAATCGGCACGGCGGAAATCGCCACCGATCCGATGCCGCCGAGCGTTGCGGATATTTTCATCATCATCAAACCGCAATCCGAGTGGTCGGGGAAATATCGCAACAAAGAGGAATTGATCGCGGCGATGGAGCAGGCGGTGCTCAAAGTACCGGGCAACAATTACGAATTCACACAGCCGATTCAAATGCGGTTCAATGAACTGCTATCCGGCGTGCGCGCGGATGTCGCGGTTAAAGTGTTCGGTGACGATCTCGATGTCATGCTCAATCTTGCTGAACGCATCGAGAAGATCGTCAAGGCCGTGCCCGGCGCGGCGGATGTGCGCATCGAACAAATCACCGGTCTGCCGGTACTGTCCGTTCAAATGAACCGGGAAAAAATGGCGCGTTACGGCCTCAACGGCAGCGATGTGCAAGACGCGATCAATATCGCGATCGGCGGCAGGACGACCGGCTTGATTTTCGAAGGCGATCGCCGCTTCGAACTGCAAGTGCGGCTGCCGGAACAGATTCGCGGCGATATCGAAACACTCAAACGCTTGCCGATCAAACTACCTGTGCTGAATCCAGCGGGCGCGCCGAACGCACCAGCCGTTCCTTTGCCAGTTTATGTAGCACTGGGTGAAGTAGCCGATCTGCACATTGCCAAAGGCCCGAATCAAGTCAGCCGGGAAAACGGTAAACGCCGTGTCGTCATCACCGCAAACGTGCGTGGCCGCGATATCGGTTCGTTCGTCATGGAGGCGGAGGGGCATATCGCCAAGCAAGTCAAAATGCCTGCAGGTTATTGGTTGTCATGGGGTGGGCAATTCGAGCAACTGATCATGGCGGCGCAGCGCTTGCAGATTGTCATTCCATTGGCGCTCGGGCTGGTGTTTTTTCTGCTGTACACGATGCTCGGCAGTTTTCGCGACAGCTTGCTGGTGTTCAGCGCGGTGCCGTTGGCGATTACCGGCGGCATCGTAGCGCTGTGGCTGCGCGATATCCCGCTGTCGATTTCCGCCGGTGTCGGATTTATCGCTATGTCCGGCGTGGCAGTGCTCGACGGTTTGGTGCTGCTGTCGTTCATTCGCGATTTGCGTGAGCAGGGGTTAAAACTCAACGACGCTATTCGCACCGGATCGCTGTTACGGTTGCGCCCGGTTCTGATTACCACCTGGGTAGAATCGCTGGGCTTCCTGCCGATGGCGCTGAGCACTACTACCGGCGCCGAGGTGCAGCGTACCTTGGCGACGGTGATGATCGGCAGCACGCTGTCGCAATCGTTGTTGTCGCTACTGGTAGTGCCGGTGTTGTACCAGTTGGTGCATCGGAAGAGTGCAACTGATCAATGATTTTTAAGGAAATTCTGAAATGCTATTGTGTATGGACCATGTGACGCTGAAATTATGCTGAATATACGCATTGACTACTGCTAAATTGCACTCATGCCTGATTCCACCTTGCTTGATCATTATGGAGCCTTTTTAAGAACTTCCTTGGCTTCATTGTGAGCTTGGAATTGCCAAAAAACTCTCAAACATTCCCTTAAGGCAGCACTGGTTCATTCGATAAACGTAATGAAGCGCGAGGCGCACGGAACGCAGCGACTGAGACTTATCATTCAGATGGATGAGGAAACTAGTACCGCGCAACGAAGCGATTTGCTCGTGTAGTCAATTAATCAGCATTTCCTTAAATTATTTGAAGAAATTGATATCACCAATAAATTGATGGACAGGTGTGAATTTATTGTGAATAATATGTGAACATTTTGTGAAGTTTTGAATGATAATTTCCAAAAATGATTCCGAAATGATTTCAAATAATTTTTGTTAAAGGGAATTTTTATGAAAAATAACCAAGTTCTAATTTTTCTCACCATGATTTTGGGTATCGCTTTCTATAACATGGCAGTGTCATTTGAATTACCGGAATCTATGATGGGCTGGGTGCTATCCGATATCATTCTTACGCTATATTTGAGCTATCTTCTGGATACTTTCGTTCGTGGTTCTGCAAAAACAAAAATGCAGTAATTTACACTCACTCTGTTGCTGCAGGTGATCGGGTTTGAGTTTGGAAGATAATATAACATTCGGATAGAACGAATGTTTCTTCCAACGATTAGACGTTGCGGATTATTCGGAGATTAAGTTTTTGCAAAAACTCGGAAACGCGAATGATAAATCGATGATGTAACGACGATGTGATTCTGCGAGATTGCTTGGTTCTATCGAAAGTGATTGATATCTTTTAATTTCTCATTGCACAGTGGCGCTATGCAATGAGAAAAAGTGAAAAACGTAACACTTCATTGATGCTCTACTGTACCGGTGTAGGCTTGCAGGTACGTATAGCGAGATCAATCAATTCTTGCTATTTTCTACGGCGTACGTTGAATCCCACTAAACCCAAATCTGCGAGCAGCATTGCGGTTCCGGAACTGCCGACACAGTCATTGAGCTGATATAAAATTGATCTGCATGGGCGCCACCGAATTCAAAGTAGAAATCTTGACCGATGTGACTCAAAGCGAATTGACCGACATCTTTGGGCAACAAACCTGTGGTGTAGGTGGAATTGTCGAAACTGTATTGGAAAGCCGCATTAGAAATCTAATCCGTTGTATTGTCCTTCCGCGCGAAAACCGACCGAAGATAGCGCTACTGACTGGTCGAAATGCAACCAGGTTTTTTCTTTTGAAGTAATGTTACCGTCACTGGTATCGGTTTTTAAGTGATAAACCCCCAAGCCAGCACCGGTGGCATCTTTACCTGAAAGCTTACCGTTATAACCATGTTCATAATTTGAACAACCACTGCGCTTGAACCGAAAGCGCCGCCATCGTAGGAACCTTGCGCATGCACGGTAACGCTGCTATTGGTGAAAGAAAGTTCGCCGTTGAGCACAGATGAAATATTGGAGCTGCACAGATCGCCGCCACTGCAAGCAATGCCATCGGTTGGCAAGCACTGATGTATAGTGCGATTTACACATACAACCAGTCTCTGATGTATTCGTCCGGCGGGGGGGGGCTCACCTGAAGAGGTTTCAGGCTTGTTGCCGTAAGTGCAAATGCCAAATTGCAGTTACAAATAGCTTCCGTATCCAACCTATCTTGTTTGTTGGACTTCATAGAGCTTGGTGTGGCTTGCCGCCACAAGCTTTCAGGTCAATCCGGTAAATCGCAGTACTCGACTTTGCTTAAGTTGTTTGTGATGCACCATGTGATGCACCAAGCAGGGAATGATAAATCTGCTGATAAGCATCTGCGCTAGTATGCCAGCTGAAATCCTTCGCCATGCCGTTTTTCTGCAAGCGCTGCCAGGTCTTTTTGTCGTGATAAGCCGCTACCGCGCGTTTGATCGCGGCGAGCAGGTGCTCCGCACTCATCGTGTCGAACACGAAGCCGCTCGCGCTGCCGTCAGCCAAGGTTTTCGGCGTGCAATCGACCACGGTATCGACCAAGCCGCCGGTGGCGTGCACGATGGGTGGCGTGCCGTAACGCTGGCTATACATTTGATTCAAGCCGCACGGTTCGAAGCGCGACGGCATCAGGAAGGCATCCGCACCGGCTTCGACCAGATGGGATAATGCTTCATTAAAGCCGATGCGCACTGCGATAGCGCCGGGGTGCGCCTGCGCCAGCATCGCGAGCTGGTGTTCCAATTGCGCTTGATCGCTGCCGAGCACCACCAGTTGTGCGGGGATTTTCACCAGCTGCGGCGCGATCTGGATCAGCACGTCGATACCTTTTTGATGGCTCAAGCGGCTGACCACGCCGAACAGCGGAATACCGGCATCGACCGTCAGCTCCATGTGCTGTTGCAGTGCACTTTTGTTGGTGGCTTTGTCCGCGAGTTTCTTGCTGTTGTAGTTTTTTGCCAGATGCGGATCGCTGGCGGGATCCCACTCGTTGATGGCGATACCGTTGATGATACCGGTGAGATCGCGGCGGCGCGCCGCCAGCAATCCTTGCAAGCCGAATCCCAAGGGCTCGGATTGAATTTCCTGCGCGTAATTGGGGCTGACGGTCGTGATATGACCGGCATAGTAAAGCCCCGCTTTGAGAAATGACAGATTGCCGTAATATTCCACGCCGTTGATGCCGAAACTATGCGGCGGCAATCCCAGCTGGACTACGCTGCCGGGCGGGAAAACGCCTTGGAAAGCGAGATTATGGATCGTCATCAGCGTGGCGGCTTTTTTGCCCGGATGGAAATGCAGGTAAGCGGGGGTGAGGCCGCTTTGCCAGTCGTTGCAATGCGCAATGTGCGGACGCCAAGCGATCGGGCTGGCGTCGCTCGCCAGAATGGCGCCGATTTTCGACAGCAGGCCGAAGCGTAACGCATTATCCGGCCAATCGCGCCCGAACTCATCCATGTAAGGCCCGCCCGCACGGTCGTACAATCCCGGGCAATCGATGACGAAGACCGGAAGATGTTCGGTCTTACTCAATGACAGCCGCGCCGACAACAGGGTGGCGGGCGGAAATTGCGGCAATGCGGTGAACCCGGCGACTTTGGATTTGTATTTAACTCCGGCGAGCACTTGCGGATAACCCGGCAGCAAAAGCCGCACATCGTTATGCAATGCGCGTAGCGCCAGTGGCAATGCCGCGCTGACATCGCCCAAGCCGCCGGTTTTACACAGTGGAAAAACTTCCGGCGTGATGAATAGAACACGCAGTTCTTGCGGTGACGGCATGTGGATGGTTTACCGGTTTGCTTTGAAGTAATTGATCAAGCCGTTGGTGGATGCGTCATGCGAAGTAACAGTGTCGTTTGATTGCAGCTCGGTCAGGATTTTTCCCGCCAGTTGCTTGCCCAGTTCCACACCCCATTGGTCGAACGGATTGATGTTCCAGATCACGCTTTGCACGAACACTTTATGCTCGTACAGGGCGATCAATGCACCGAGCGTTTGCGGATCGAGTTTTTTGAACAGAATCGACGTGGTCGGACGGTTGCCGGGAAAAATCTTGTGCGGCAGCAGTTGTTCAATGGCGTCCGCGCTCATGCCCTGTGCCGTAAGCTCGGCGCGGACTTCCCGTTCATTCTTGCCGGTCATCAACGCTTCCGTTTGCGCGAAGAAATTCGCCAGCAGCATACGATGATGCTCGCCGACCAGATAATGGCTTTGGCAAGGCGCGAGGAAATCGGCGGAAACGGTTTGCGTGCCTTGGTGCAACAGCTGATAAAACGCGTGCTGGCCGTTGGTGCCGGGCTCGCCCCAAACCACTGCGCCGGTGGCGTAATCGACCGTTTCTCCGTTGCGCGTGATGCGTTTGCCATTACTTTCCATTTCCAGTTGCTGCAAATAAGCGGGGAAACGGTGCAGCGATTGGTCGTACGGCAGTACGGCGTGGGATGATGTGGCGAAAAAATTGATCTGCCAAATACCGATCAGGCCGAGCATCACCGGCAGGTTTTTTTCCAGTGGTGCAGTGGCGAGGTGTTGATCCATGGCGCGTGCACCGGCGAGCAAGGCATAAAAATTGTCCATGCCGATAGCCAGCGCAATCGGCAAACCGATTGCCGACCACAACGAATAACGCCCGCCGACCCAATCCCAGAATTCAAACATATTGGCCGGATCGATACCGAATTTTTCCACTGCGGCGCGATTGGTCGATACCGCGACGAAGTGCTGAGCAATATCGGCTTCACTGCCGCCGTTTGCGAGGAACCAATTGCGCGCGGAATGCGCGTTGGTGAGCGTTTCCTGCGTGGTGAACGTTTTCGATGCGACGATGAATAACGTCGTGGCCGGGTCGAGATGGCGCAGCGTTTCGGACAATTGTGCGCCGTCGATATTGGAGACGAAATGCGACCGGATGCCGTTGAAGCGATACGGTTTGAGCGCTTCGGTCACCATCACAGGGCCAAGATCCGAACCGCCGATGCCGATGTTGACGATGTCGGTGAGCATTTTGCCGGTATAGCCTTTGCGCGCACCGCTGTGCACGGCGATCGAGAAACACTCCATTTGCTTCAGCACGCGTTGGACTTCCGGCAGCACGTCGACACCGTCGGTGAATACCGGCTGATCGCTGCGCAATGCGATGTGCAAAGCGGCGCGCTGTTCGGTTGAATTGATTTTTTCTCCGGCAAACATGCGTCCGATCCAATCTGTCAATTTTTGCTGCCGAGCCAGCGCTAGCAGCAGCTGAACGGTTTCCTGATTGACCGGCTGCTTCGAGAAGTCGAGCAAGAGATCGTTCAGTACCAGCGAGAATTTCTCGAAGCGTTGTGGATCCTGTTGAAACAAATTGCGCATATGCTGTTGCGCCATGCGGGTGTGGTGTGCCTGCAAAGCGAGCCAGGCCGGTGATTGTGTAAGTGATGATGTCATAAGGATATGAACTGCCGAAGGTGATAAGTCGTGCGGGTTATGGCCAGCGTTGTTATCGCGCGCGTGCTTTGACCTCCAGTGTGACGGTTAATTCCGGCGCAGTGACCGGCCATTCCAGCAGCAGCGTCGTGGCTTGCATGATTTTCTCAAATCCGCTCTCGGATTGCGACACCGAAAAGTGCGGGTGGGCGCGCAGTGTGGCTGGATGGGATGTTCTGAGTACAACGCTGCCACCCAACGTATCATCATCCAAGGCGATTTCCGTCATGTCATTCAATTCTAACCATTGACCGAAACCGCCGGGAATTTTTCCCTGATACACGTAGCGTCCGCCGACACCGTCGCAGCTCGGCATGGCCAGATTGATTTCGGTGCTGAAACTCTGTTCCGGCTTGGCGGTGAATTGGTACGTAACCCGCAAGCGGTTGCCGTCGAGCATGACGAGTTTGTGAATCGGATACGCTGTGTTGTCTGACTCGAAGTGATTGTTTTCCAGCGCCGCAGCCAAAGACCGGTATGCGACGAACATGCCATCCAGGCGATCGACGAATAGATGGCGCGGATGATCGTCAGGTACGACATCTTCGGCGCTGATGTCGTGTTTATAATTGATCCGGTCGTGTGCAGAAGCGATGCCGCTGGTTGCGTGATTGGACGAATGACGCGCGCCCGGCTGGATTTTTTGATAATAGTGTTCGACTTGGCAGCGCAGGGTGTCGGCAAAATTATGTTGCAGCGGATAAGCGTCGAACTCGCAGATGCTGGCGAAACGATCCAGTTTTAAGACCGCCTGCAGCGTACCATTGTGCAGATAGGTTTCTTCCACGCCGTCCAAATCGGTGTCTTCGGTAAAACTGGCCGCACGTGGTGCGCAAGCATCGAGCAACGCTTCCAGTTCGACTAAGGCGTTGTAGACGGCGCGGCGCAGATGCGGCAGGTATAAACCGCCGAACAAGCCGTGCCAATAGGCATCGTTGGCTTGCGCTTCGTACAATTTTTGCTGCATCAAGGCGGTGCGCTGCTTTTCCGGCAATTCATTGAGCCGTGCCGACAAGCTCAGCATGCGCTTGTGCATCCAATTGGATTCCGGATAGCGGGAAAAAAAATTTTTCCAGATACCGCCGCGCAAGAACGCTTTCTTGTGTTCGTACCAGCCACTGGTTTTGGCCTGCTGCACCAGCTCCGCGTAAGTATTGGCGGATTGCGCCGGTAAGGTCCATTCGTTCATTTCAATGTACGAAACCGTCGGCAGGTAGACGATGCCGCGGGTTTTCTCGCTGGCGTGATATTCGCTGTAGTGCTGTGTACTGATTTTATCCGAGGCCAGTACGCCTTGAATGAAACGCTCGAGCCAGCCTTTTTCGTATACCCATTGATAAGTTTCCGGCCAGATGCCGAATTTCTCGATGTCGTCGAAATAAATCGCGGCTGCGGTGGTGTGCTGCGCATGCTGATCGGCCAGCGATTCAAGGTAAGCGATAGTTTCTTCCACTGGAGAGAATGGAATTTTGTAGCGTAGCGCTTCGGAAATCGGGAATAAGTCGAGCTTATGGGAATCTTCTTCGGTGGTGAAATAACCATTTAACTCCTCGTGCGTTTTGCCGGCGCAAAGAAAATGGTAGTCGTCCACGGTGACGTAGCGGATGCCGCAATCCGCCAGCGCCGGAACGACGGTGGATTCCCACACGCGCTCGGTCAGCCATGCGCCTTGCGGGCGTTGACCGAATTTGGCCGCCAGCTTCTGCGAAAATGCTTCAATCTGTCCGGCGCGATCGCGGTTAGGAATGACAGCCAGCACTGGTTCGGTATCCCCGGCGCCGAACAACTCGACTTGCCGCCGCGCGACCATGTCGCGCAGCAATGCCATATCGGCAGGAAAGCGCTGTAACAGGTAATCGAGTAGCCAACCAGAGAAATGCACGGAAAAACGGAAACCGGGGTAGCGGTGAAGCACCTGCAGAAACGGTTTGTAACAGCGCAGATGGGCGTCTTCCAGCACTTCAGGAAAATTGCCGACGGGTTGGTGCGCATGCACACCGAAAAGTAGCGATACACGTTGTGACATTCAATGACCCCGGTAGACGTTATTAAAACGGTGCAATCGCACCCCCGATTGTTTTATTCGTCGCGCAACACGGACTGCGATAGTTCAAATGTTATGACGATCGCCGCATGGCGCCGCTTGCTTCATTGTGTTCACTGCCTTTGCTGATCGATTCCTGCAGCATCGGAGGCACCGGCAGTTTGAGCTGGCGATACAGGTTGACCAGGTTCAATCTAAACAGATGATCGAAACTGGCGACCGAGTGTGCCGGATTGTAATCGCCAAACCACCAGAACCAATCGGAGCTTTCGCAGGATGCCAATTGCCGGCTGGCTTCGGCCTTTTTTTCGTCGCTCAGCCGATCGCTTTGCATGACCAGATCGAAACTGTGTTTTGCGGCGCATAGCATGTCCCAAGCGCGGTTTTTTTCCTTGTCGCCGATCCAGGTTGAAAACGTTCCGTATACCCAGCTACCGGCGGCCAGAGCGGGCAATGTTTTGATATCGTTTGTCTGTTCCGTATCGGCGAGATAATTGCGATAAGTCGTGGTGCGGATGTACGGATGGTTTTCTAGCAAGCTGTAGAGATCTTCCAGAAAATAAAAGCCATTGTAAGGATACGACTCCCAAGCATTTTCTCCATCCAGAATCACGCTCACCACCGGATTCTCGTCGGATGGTGTGCTGTGGTAAATATGTTCCAGCGACTGGATAAAATTTTCCGCCGCGTCGCGTCCGAACCATTTGGAATATTCGAAGCCGATCAAATCGGATAATTGATCGTCGCGGAAAAAGCAGATAACTTGTCCTGTTTCGCCATCGATACGGTACGGGCGGTACAGGTAGTGGTTACGGTCCGGTAGCGGCGCATTCGGATAAGAAGCGCGCAAGCTGTTGGCCAGCACGCCTTCGCCGCTGGCGCTCCAGCGGCAGCCTTGCTCGGCGAAAATTTTCAGTAACGCTGCCGATAGCGCGCCTTCGGCCGGCCAAACGCCGGTGGGTTTTTCGTTAAAACGCTGCGTGTGGCTGGTTATTGCCGAGGACAAATGAAACGCGACGCGGCTGCGTCCGCCCGGATACAGATGATGCTCCGGTAACGCGACGTCGGGCTGGCTATCTCGGGCAGATGTGAAGTCGATCAACAACGGTGCGAGCGGGTGATAGTGCGGCGTAGTGGATAGCTCGATCTGGCCGGATTCGGCAAGTTTGCGGTAGCGCGGAATTAGGCTCTTGATCAACTCGCCAATCAGATTGAACAGCTGCAGGCGGTTTTCGTAGCTGAATTCCTGGCTTTGCGCCATCAATCGCATGACGAATTCATTATTGCGCCGGACGCTTTCCCCCATCCACGCCAAGTGATACCACACCAGCAAATCGGCCATATATTGCCCGGAAAAATACACCAGTTCACTTTCGCAGCGCCGGTTGAACATCTGAAAAAGCTCGTGCAGGCGTTTGTAGGCCGGGTAGGGTTGCAGCATGGTGGCATGATTGCTGAGGAAGCAACTGTCGAACACGTACAAACGATCCTGGGTGGAAATATGCTCGAGATCGGGAGTCGCCAACAGGCGCAGTAAGGGACTGCGGATTTGCCCGATGGTAAATTGCGCGCTGAAGTCCTCCAGTTGATCGAGTAACACCGGCACGAAGTTGACCACCGCCTTGGTATTCGGATGTATTTCCAGGTGGTAAGCCATGTCGGTGTAATCCTTGATGGCGTGCAGATACACCCACGGCAACATGAATTCGTTGGTGACATAATCCCGGTAATCCGGCTGGTGCATGTGCCACAGTAAAACTAGATTTAATTGTTTCATTTGAAAAAGTGATACCCGTTTAATTATTGTTGTTGGAGAGTTGACGAGTACGCTACGTTCGCTCCGGGAGATCAGCAAACCTTATGGATTTCGTGTCCCAGCATTTCGGGCGTGATCAAGGTAATGCCGCTTTCCGTGACATAAAACCGCTTGCGGTCTTCAGCGGGGTCGTATCCCACCACCAATCCTTCCGGGATGACGCATCTTTTTTCTACCACCACGCGCCGCAGGCGTGCATGCCGACCAATCACCACATTGGGCAGGATAACGGCATCCTCCAGCGAGCTGTAGCTGTTGACCTTGACGTTGGAAAACAGTAAGGAACGGCGCACGGTAGCGCCGCTGATGATGCAGCCGCCCGACACCGACGAATCCAATGCTTGACCGCGGCGATCGTCGTCATCGAACACAAATTTGGCCGGAGGTAACTGTTCCTGATGCGTCCAGATCGGCCAGTTAGCATCGTATAAATTGAGTTGCGGGGTGACGCTGACCAGATCGATATTGGCTTCCCAGTAGGCATCGATCGTTCCCACATCGCGCCAATAAGGAATGCCGGAAGACAGGTTGACGCAACTGTTCTGGAAACGGTGCGCAAAAACGCGATAGCGCGGCACCAGATACGGAATTAGGTCTTTGCCGAAATCGTGCGATGAATCCTGTGTTTGATGATCGCGGATCAATTGCTCATAGAGGAACTTGGCGTTGAACACATAAATGCCCATACTAGCCAGCGCTTTATCCGGCTGACCGGGTATCGGCGCCGGATGGGCCGGCTTCTCGGCAAAGCTGGTGATTTGCCAAGCCGAATTGACGCCCATCACGCCAAAGGCGGTGGCTTCCGCCAGAGGAACTTCCAGGCAAGCCACCGTCATATCCGCCCCTTTTTCGATATGCTCGGCCAGTAATTTGCTGTAATCCATCCTGTAGATGTGATCACCGCCCAGAATCATGACGTATTGGGTATCGTGACGCTGCATGATGTCGATATTCTGAAAAACCGCATCGGCGGTACCTTGATACCAGGTTTCGTCGGCGGTGCGTTGCTGCGCCGGGAGCAATTCGACGAACTCCTTGAAACGTCCGTCGAGAAAACTCCAACCGTGCTGAATATGACGGATCAGGCTTTGTGCTTTGTATTGTGTTACCACGCCGATACGGCGGAAACCGGAATTGACGCAGTTGGAAAGCGGAAAGTCGATGATACGGAATTTGCCGCCGAAAGGGACCGCCGGTTTGGCGCGCCAATCGGTCAGTTGATGCAAACGGCTGCCGCGTCCGCCCGCTAGTATCAGCGCTAGTGTGTCGTGCGAGATGTGGCTTTGAAAACGGGCGCCGGTTTGATATTCCGTATGGGATTCACCGGCCTGTTGCGGTTCATTGGTATAGTCCATAGTATTGCCCCCCCTCTACTTCAAGTGCCTATAGTATCGCATTATGCATTATGGTGCTTTGTCACATATGGCTTTAAGCTGGATTGTCTTAAATCAAAGACCGGACACGCTATAATTCATACGATGATAGCCAATCCCCCGGTCAATGCGATGACAGCCAGAAAAAACAATCCGCTACAGTATGCGCTGCTGCATGCGTGCTTACACGATCCTTATACTTATTTGGGATTGCAGCGCGAACACAGCCAGGCCGTGGTGCGGGTGTTCCGGCCGCATGACGCGCAGGTGTGGATCCGGACGGCAGGCGGTTTCGAGCCGATGCAACGCATTCATGCGGACGGAATTTTCGAGTGGTGCGGCGATAGCATGCCGATGATGCCTTACCGCTTGCGTGTCGAAGAAAAAGGTGCCGGTCACCGCGTTCATGAGTTATTCGATCCGTACGCTTTTGCGCCGCAGATTTCCGATCACGATCTGTATTTGTTCAACGAAGGCAGGCTGTGGCAAGCGTACCGCATGCTGGGTGCGCAGCCCGTCAGCAATGCTGGTATTCCCGGCATGCGTTTCGCGGTGTGGGCGCCGAACGCCGAGCGGATCAGCGTCATCGGCGACTTCAACCGATGGGATGGCCGGATACATCCGATGAAGGTGCATCACGGCAGCGGGGTATGGGAATTATTCATTCCGGAATTGCTGCCGGATACTTTATATAAATTCGAAATCCGCAATCGCGCCAGCGGCGAGATTCTGATCAAGACAGATCCTTATGCCCAGCACTTTGAGCTCCGTCCTAATACTGCGGCACTGACACCCGCGGCAAGCGGTTACGATTGGCAAGATGCCGC
Source organism: uncultured Nitrosomonas sp. (assembly GCA_964421895.1). GTDB lineage: Bacteria > Pseudomonadota > Gammaproteobacteria > Burkholderiales > Nitrosomonadaceae > Nitrosomonas. The sequence continues at coordinate 15,781 of CAYQZF010000034.1, forward strand.
CTGGATGGCCGGACGCGCTAATTGGGACTGGCTGCACGCTGCGGTAAACATTTTTGAGATTCACGCCGGTTCTTGGAAACGGCATCCGGATGGGCGTTTTTACAGCTATCGCGAACTGGCGCAGCATCTGCTGCCTTATGTGCAGGAAATGGGATACACGCATATCGAGTTGATGCCGGTTTCGGAACATCCACTGGATGAATCGTGGGGTTATCAAACCACCGGTTATTTCGCTGTTACCAGCCGCTACGGCTCGGCCGACGATTTCCGCTATTTTGTCGATGCGTTTCATCAGGCGGGTATCGGCGTAATTCTCGACTGGGTGCCTGCGCATTTTCCGCAAGATGCCTTTGCGTTGGCGCGCTTTGACGGCACCGCGTTGTATGAACACGAAGATCCGCGCCTCGGATTCCATCAAGACTGGGGCACGTATATTTTCAATTACGGGCGCAACGAAGTGAAATCGTTTCTGCTATCCAGCGCGCATTACTGGCTGGCCGAATTTCATCTCGACGGGCTGCGCGTCGATGCCGTGGCGTCGATGCTGTACCTCGATTACTCGCGCAAGGAAGGTGAGTGGCTGCCGAATAAATACGGCGGACGGGAGAATCTGGAAGCGATCGATTTTCTGCGCGATCTGAACGTCATGGTGCACGGCGAATTCCCCGGCGCATTGACATTGGCCGAGGAATCGACTGCATGGCCCGCGGTGTCGCGCCCGACCTATGTCGGCGGCCTGGGATTTTCGATGAAATGGAACATGGGCTGGATGCACGATACGCTGTCGTACATGCGCCAAGACCCGGTTCATCGCCGTTATCACCAGGATCAGCTCACGTTCAGTCAGTTATACGCCTATTCCGAAAACTTCGTGCTGCCGTTTTCGCACGATGAAGTGGTGCACGGCAAAGGCTCGCTGTTCAACAAAATGCCCGGCGACGACTGGCAGAAATTCGCTAATGTGCGTCTGTTACTGACGTACCAAATGACCTCACCGGGCAAGAAACTCAATTTCATGGGCAACGAATTCGCGCAAAAACACGAATGGCGCGTGAATGCGGAACTCGACTGGGGGTTGCTGCAACAACCAGCACACGCCGGTGTACAAGCGCTGCTGCGTGATTTGAATCACCGCTACAAAAATATCCCGGCGCTGCACCAGCTCGACTTTGCCGTCGACGGTTTCCAGTGGATCGACTGCCAGGATGCCGAACAATCCACCATCAGCTTCGTGCGCCGCGCCAGGGACGGCAGCTTCGTACTGGTCGCCTTCAACTTCACCCCGGTGCCGCGCAGCGGCTACCGCATCGGCGTCCCCGCCAGCGGCATTTATCGCGAAATTTTCAACAGCGATTCGGCCTACTACGGCGGCAGTAACATGGGCAATTTAGGCAGCATCGCCAGCGTGCAAATGCCTTGGATGGGATTCGCCGATTCGATCGCGATCACCTTGCCGCCGCTGGCGGGGGTAGTGTTTGCGTTGAATAATAGTGGTGCGCCTGACGGTACTGGTAGTTTGGCAGATCATTAAAATGAGTGGTTTTATGAAGATGTTTCACTTTTTTAGCTACTTGGCCGATTCTGGTTATGCATAAAGAGCGATGGCCACAGAACTAACCAAGACTCAATGGAGCGAAATCCTCGTTCATCAAGAATTGACGAATGAAATAGATTTGTCGATTTTTTAAGCACTCTATTCTTTCGAGGAACATAAAGCTTATGCAAGTCAAGTTGGCCTATTGCTCGGCTACAAAGGTGGATCACCACATGCTCCGTTAAACTCAGAGATCGGCAAGTACGCCAAGAGAATTGCAAAGTTTTACGACATTCAGTTTACGGAACGAAATACAGGAAAATACAAGTATTGGGATTTATTCTTTAAAGGCTGGGAAGAAGGTAAGTATTTTGTCTGGCAACTTAGACCGGAAATTGTTGAAGCTCTTGAAAATTGTGGATTGACGGGCGAACAACCCTACGCAGAAGAATTAATTGTAGAAAACGACTTGGTGCTAACAGAAGGTGCAAGTAGAACGGTTATCGTAAATGCATATGAAAGGAATCCAAAGGCTCGCAGTGCGTGCATTTCCCACTGGGGCTGTCAGTGTGCCGTGTGTAACTTTGACTTTCTAAAAACCTATGGCGAAATTGGCTCTGGTTTTATCCATATACATCACTTGGTTCCTATATCAGAAATTGGAACCTCATACCAAGTAGATCCAATTAAAGACCTGCGTCCTGTGTGCCCAAATTGTCACGCCATGCTTCACACATCCAATCCGCCACTGAGCATGGAAGAATTGCGGGAGTTAATCAGTGCAAAGAAGTCAGCGCAAATTATGGAATAATGGAGTCAGGTTACGGATTGAAAATAAAATCGAAGAAAAAACATGATTTTTGTTTTGTGATCGAGTGGCGTGTATTTCTGGGACTGAATTCTTGGTTCTTATTTCGCATATCGTACAGTTTTTTAGGGTGGATAAGCAAAGCGACATCCACCGGATTCTCTGGTTATGGTGGATGACG
>CAYQZF010000035.1:0-18293 GCA_964421895.1 uncultured Nitrosomonas sp.
CGGACGAAGTGGTGCGGCAGGGTGTGACGGTGAAAAAAACATCGCCGGATTTGCTGGCCGTGGTCATCTTGAGTTCGACCGACCCCAAACATGACAACGTTTTTCTGTCGAATTACGCGTTACTGCGCATCCTCGACAATGTCAAACGCTTGCCCGGCGTAGGCGATGCCGTTATTTTCGGCGGCCAGAATTATTCGATGCGGCTCATCCTCGACCCTGTGCGCATGGCGCAACTGAACTTAACGCCAAGCGAAATCGCCGCCGTAGTGCGCGAGCAGAATCGCGATTTTCCGGCTGGAAGGATCGGGCGCGAGCCCACGCCAGGGGGTACGGAAATGACCATTCCGGTGATTACGCATGGACGCATGAGCGAAGTCAAGGAGTTCGAGGACATGATCGTACGCGCATATCCGGATGGCTCGATGGTTCGGCTGCGCGACGTAGCACGTATCGAACTGGGTGCACAATCGTACGATCTGGAAGGGCGCTGGAATGGGAAGCCAAATACTTTCTTACTGACTTTTCTGTCACCCGGCGCCAATGCGCTCGATACCGTACAAAACATTCGCACTGAAATAGAGCGTTTGAGCAAGAGCTTTCCAGCCGGGGTATCGTACGACATTCCCTACGATACGACCACGTTCATCGATGTTTCCATTAAAGAAGTGCTGAAAACACTGGTGGAAGCAACCTTGTTGGTGATTCTAGTAGTTTTTGTGTTTTTACAAAGCTGGCGTGCCACCTTGATTCCCGCCGTAGCCGTACCGGTTTCCTTGATCGGTACACTGGTCGGCATGGAACTATTGGGATTTTCCATCAATACGCTGACATTGTTTGGCATGGTACTGGCAATCGGTATCGTCGTCGATGATGCCATCGTGGTGGTGGAAAACGTCGAGCGACACATGACCGGTGGCTTATCTCCCAGGGATGCGGCAAAACGCGCTATGGAAGAAGTGTCCGGACCGGTGATCGCGATCGTGCTGGTGCTGGCCGCGGTGTTTTTGCCAGTAGCGTTCCTCGGTGGCATTACCGGGCAATTGTACAAGCAGTTTGCTATCACCATTGCGCTGTCAGTCGCGATATCCGGCTTCGTCGCACTGACCTTGAGTCCCGCTCTGTGCGCGCTGGTGCTCAAACCTGCTCATCAGGCGCCGAAAGGATTCTGGCAGTTGTTTAACCGCTCGTTTGATTGGATGCAGACCCGCTATACCGATACCGTTGCAACGATCATGCGACGTTCGGTGATTGCATTGATACTCTTTGCGGTACTAATCGCCGGCACCATCGGGTTGTTCAAAATTCTACCGGGCAGCTTTTTGCCCGAAGAAGATCAAGGCTATTTCATCACCGTGGTGCAACTACCGGACGGTGCTTCAATGACGCGTACGCGAGAAGTGTTGGAAAAAATCGAACAGTATTATCTAGCAAATCCAGCGGTGCACTCCACTGACGTATTGGCAGGTCAGAACTTTGTATTCAATACGCGTGGCGCCAATCAGGCTACCATGTTCGTTCCGCTGAATCACTGGGACAAGCGCCCGAATCCCGAACAGAAAGTGCAGGGTTTGATAGGCGCCGCTTTTCAGGAGTTTGCCAAAATTCCTGAAGCATTGATTCTAGCTTTCAACGCCCCTTCGATCAGTGGATTGGGATCTACCGGTGGATTTTCAGCACAGATACAAGACCCCAGTGGCGGTGACTTTTCCGAATTTGCCAAGGTTGCGCAGGAATTTACCGCAAAAGCTATGGAGAATCCGGCCATTGCTATGGCCAGCACCAACTTCCGTGTCAGTGCACCAAGGTTATATGCAATGGTAGATCGCGAACGCGCCAAGGCGCTAGGGGTGCCGATTTCGGAAATTTTCGATACTATGCAGGCCTATTTCGGCAACCTATACATCAATGATTTCGTCAAATTCGGTCGCATCTACCGGGTGCAAACCGAAGCCTTGCCGGAGTACCGGTCCAATCCAGACGATATCAGCAAAATTTATGTGCGCGCACAGAGTGGCGCAACATCAACCATGATTCCGCTGGATTCGGTTGTCACTACTAAATTTAACAGCGGTCCCGATCCGGTGACGCACTTCAATGGCGCCAATTCTGCACTGGTACTGGGTGGCGCTGCGCCGGGATACAGTTCGGGACAGGCACTGGCCGCACTAGAGCAAGCTGCCAGCGAAATTCTGCTGCCGCGCGGCTACACGCTCGATTGGAGCGGTGTTTCGCTGCAGGAGCGTAAGGCGGGTGGGCAATCAGTGATGGCGTTTGCATTTGCGATGTTGATGGTGTTTCTGGTACTGGCAGCCTTGTATGAGAGCTGGTCGATTCCGATGGCGGTGATTCTGGCAATTCCTTTTGGCGTACTCGGTGCGCTGCTGGCAATATGGATGCGCGGTTTGAGCAACGACATTTATTTCCAGATCGGTTTGGTGACTTTGATTGGCCTGGCGGCAAAAAATGCCATTCTGATCGTCGAATTCGCCCATCAGCGCCATGCGGCCGGGGAAACGCTCACCGATGCAGCACTCGATGCGGCGCGGCTGCGTTTCCGGCCGATCATCATGACGTCGATGGCATTCATACTCGGCGTGTTTCCCTTGGTGGTCGCATCCGGCGCCGGTGCCGCCAGTCGTCATTCGATTGGTACCGGGGTATTCGGTGGCATGCTGGCGGCGACATTCCTGGCAATCTTTTTCGTGCCGCTGTTTTTTGTGCTGATCGGCAAATTTACGCAGCGCGCTAAACAACCGGCAGCCCAAACCGCGCCATCCGGCGCGAAGCAGCTCGCTGCGCCAGCAGAACAACAGGACGGCAACACGACTAGCGCCGAGCAGCCAAAAGAATGAGCGCTAATCCCGCCATTCATTGGCGTGAGACGGGCGTAGAAAAATCTGCGCTTTGGCAAAGTGAAAAAGGCTTGCCGCCGCCGCAACGGGTGCAGGTGATTGACGACCGCATGCCCGCAGATACGGCTTACCACTTGGCGTGCGAAGGCACCGCACTGTTATGGCGCGGCGATTTTCAGAATGCCAAGTTGTTGCTGCAAGCGATGGCGCGGCGCATCGACAAGAAAAAGCCCGCACCCAAGCAGCCGCCAGCCGAATTGCCGCTCGCCGAAGCTTTTCACCGTTACCGTCTGGCGCAATCGCAGCGCGCGCGAACACTGGAAAAACTGCTGATTCCGTTCGAAGCCGATTACACCATTCCATTGCGCCGCGCGCCGGACGTTCGCGATGCTTGTTTGGAAGTATATGGCCTATGCATCGCACCGTTTATCACTTCGCTGCGTGAGTTGCTGGGGATCATCGGTGCGCATGAATGGCGCAAAAAAGGCATCGAAATTCCGCCTCTGGATATCACTATTCACCCGCACTACGGCGTGTTTGCGCCGGTTCGCAGCGAGTACATAAAACTGGTCGCGCAAGCTCCGCTGCCCAAGCTGCTGGCGGAACAATCCATCGCTTTCGATATCGGCGCCGGCACCAGCGTTTTGGCTGCTGCACTGGCGCTGCGCAGCATTCAGCGCATCGTGGCAACCGACGTGGATTTGCGTGCGCTGGCTTGTGCGCGCGACAACTTAACGCGCTTGAATTTGATCCATCAGGTAGAACTAGTGCAGACCGATCTTTTTCCTGCGGGGCAAGCGGCATTGATCGTATGCAATCCGCCGTGGATTCCGGCGCGCCCTAGTTCACCGCTGGAGTATGCCATTTTCGATCCGGAAAGCCGTATGCTGCGCGGATTCTTGCACGGACTGAGCGCGCATTTGCTGCCCGGCGGCGAAGGTTGGTTGATTTTGTCCGATTTGGCCGAACACTTGGGATTGCGCACCCGGGAGCAGTTGCTGCAAATGATCGATGCCGCGGGTTTGAAGGTATTGAGCAGGCTCGATACCAAACCGCACCATCCGCGCGTTTCGGACGTTAGCGATGTGTTGCACGCCGCCCGCGCGGCGGAATCGACGTCATTGTGGCGCTTAGCGGTGAAGTGACGAAAATTTTTTAAGTGTTTACGTTACAACTCGGTGTACTTTTTGGGGTTGCCTTTGGCTTTTTCGACTGGATACTTCAGCGCATTTTTTTGCATTTTCTCCAGTACGATTTGCTTCACATCCAAATCGTATTTTTCCGCCAGCAGTAAAGCAAACGTGAAAACATCGGCCAGTTCTTCCTTGATGCTGTCGACATCCGCCTGCTCCGGAGACTTCCACAGAAAAGTTTCGAGTAGTTCACCGGCTTCGATATTCAACGCCAGTGCAAGGTCCTTGGCATTATGAAATTGCGCCCAATCCCGCTCATCGCGGAATTTGCGCAAGGCCTGGGTAATTTCTTCAATATCGTTCACGTGAGCTAAATTCTGATTGTTGGTAGTTAGAGAATAATGTTTGAGTTTTTAATCGCATGGCAGCATAGCACCTTTTCGCGAGGAAATGCGTCATGCCCGACTGAAATGGATTTGCGTTACATTAATGACCGCCGCTCCAGGAAACGCTAATTAATTCGGCGGTCGAGATGAAGTACGAGGCGCATGGAACATAGCATCAACTAGAAGGCGAGGAAGCGGGTAGCGCGCAACGAAGTGGTTCGCTCGTACTGTCAACTAATCAGCGTTCCCCTAATTCTAGTTAGACCATACTTTAACCATCAGTGGAGGATTTAAATGACAAAACCCGATAAAAAACCGAGAGTGATCATCTCGTCACTCGACGCCGAGCGGCTTGAACAGCTTATTGAATCGCTATCGAGCACGACCTTTCCTGGTAAGGACGATCTTGAGGCCGAACTGGCCCGGGCGGAAATTGTAGAACCGGAGGATGTTCCCGCGACGGTGGTCACGATGAATTCTACGGTGAGATTTGAAGTCGATTCCTCACACGAGGAATTTTGCCTTACGCTCGTATATCCCTGGAATGTGGATGCTTCCGGTGAAAAGATTTCGATTCTTGCACCGGTTGGTAGCGCGCTGCTCGGGCTTTCCCAAGAGGACGAAATTGAATGGCCTAAGCCGGGCGGCAGTATGTTGCGAGTGCGGATCAAAGAAGTCACATATCAGCCCGAACGTTCCGGCGAATACCACCGGTAAGCTCGCCGTTGCGCAGTAATTGCGGTTATCATTAATAATTTAGAAGGCAGTCATCGCTATGGATAAAAAAGAATTAATTGCAGAAGCGATGAAATTACCCCCAGCCGAGCGCTTTGCAGTGATCGATGAACTTCTGCATAGCCTCGACCGTATTGATCCCGAGCTGAATCGTATTTGGATCGAAGAAGCCGAGCGCCGCTTGCAAGCTTATCGCGCAGGCAAAGTTAAAGGTATTCCGGCCAGTGATGTCATCGATGAATTCTAATGCATGTCGAATTTTCACTCGAAGCCAAGGCGGAATTTGAAGACAGTGAACGTTACTACGAATGCCAGGTGCAGGGATTGGGCGCTCAATTCCGCACGGATGTCAGAAGCGCACTGATTCGAATACGCAATTGGCCGCTGACTGCACAGGTTGAACAAGGCGATATCCGGCGCATGATGCTAAGCCGCTTCCCCTACAAATTGCTATATTCCGTCGAAGCGGACCGGATTTATATTATCGCGGTAGCCCATCTGCATCGCGCACCGGATTATTGGACTAATCGTGGCAAATGACAAATAACCGCCTTGAATGGATGAATTGGTTCGAGCTCTCTTGTGGATACTTTTTAGCATGGTTATATTAAAAATACTAGTATTTTTACACTCATATAGTTTCCAATCTTATAATTCAAAAACAGCAAGAAGCTAGTCGGTTTGCTAAATTTAAATCTAAGTCTAGAATACACCAGATTTAAGAATCTTCGCCGAGTTCATATGATTTCGATAAATGCCGCCAATAATCCATGCGCTGATACAAAATGCGCACGACCAAACTATGCGACGCCTTGGGGATATCAAATACGACATGAGGTTGATACTTAAAGCGCTTCAAGATTTGCACGAGGCCGATAGCACTGTGTTCTGTGGTTTTTTGATTAGTAACCCTAAAAAATTTACCATTCGAAATCGATCCACCGTTACTCAGCGTTCCGTCTATGCCCCTCGATATTTCTTCTTTGACGAGCGTAATTACACGGTTGACGGAAGGCTGGGTGCGCTATTAATCCGATACCGGTGACACGCAAATCCGTGATGGTTTGATTCAGCGCTTTAAAATTACTTACGAGCTTGCGCATAAAATGCTCAAGCGCTACCTGGAAGCATCGGCAGCCAATCCGGCGGAGTTTGACCAAGCCGATTTCCATAATTTGATTCGTTCCGCCAATGAGCAGGGCTTGTTGCTCGGAGATTGGCCGCAATGGCGGCGATATCGCGATATGCGAGCAAAAACTAGCCATGCATACAATGAATCCATTGCGTGTGAGGTGGTTGATGCGATTCCGGGTTTTTTGAAAGAAGTGCAATATCTGCATCAGCAATTGGTGCAATGCTTATCGAAATGAATGACCGGCCCCCGATTGCCGTATCCGAAGCCGATTGGCTGATCATCCGGAACATTTTGCGTGCACATGTTCCGGATTGTACCGTGTGGGTTTTTGGTTCGCGCGCGACCGGCCGCACCAAGCCATACTCTGATTTGGATTTGGCGGTCAGCGGAGAAAAACTGCTCGGAATGGATTTGATTGGGCAATTGGCGGAATCGTTTGCGGAATCGGATCTGCCGTACAAAGTGGATATCGTCGACTGGACAACGGCAAGCGAGAATTTCAGAAAGACAATCGAACGCGATAGAGTGGTTGTGCAGACAGGTATTGTGTAGCTCCAAACATCATTTCTTTGCAACTTTGGCTTGCTTTCATTATTTCCTGCCACCTATAATTGCGCCTTAATATTTCCCTTTTTTGCTAACCATGCAAAAAGGTTTCACGTGAAACATTTCAGCTGTTATTTCTTCGTATCGCTCGGATTTTCAATGGTTTTGGGACAATGAATCATCATTCGGATTTTGACATTATTGTAGTCGGCGGCGGTCATGCCGGAACAGAGGCGGCGCTGGCGGCGGCGCGGATGGGGTGTCAGACGTTATTGCTGACGCACAATATCGAAACCATCGGGCAGATGTCGTGCAATCCGTCGATCGGTGGCATCGGCAAAAGTCATTTGGTGAAGGAAATCGATGCACTCGGCGGCGTGATGGGATTGGCGGCGGACGAGGCCGGAATTCAGTTTCGTGTGTTGAATTCGAGCAAAGGCCCGGCGGTGCGGGCAACGCGCGCGCAAGCAGATCGGGTGCTGTACAAACAAGCGATCCGCAGCCGCGCCGAGAATCAACCGAATTTGCGGGTGATGCAGCAGGCGGTGGATGATTTGATCGTCGAGCAGGATCGCGTGGTGGGTGTGGTGACGCAGTTGCAGCTCAAAATCCATGCTCGCGCGGTGATTCTGACGGTCGGCACGTTCCTCGCCGGATTGGCGCATATCGGTAAGACTCATTTCAAGGCGGGCCGCGCGGGCGATCCGCCAGCGTTGACATTGGCGCAGCGCTTACGTGACATGGAGTTTCCGGCGGGAAGACTGAAAACCGGCACACCGCCGCGCATCGACGGGCGCAGTCTGGATTATTCCAAACTGTTGGAACAACCCGGCGATCAGCCGGCGCCGTTTTTTTCGTTGATCGATACCGGTATTCAGCATCCGCAACAGATTTCTTGCTGGATCACGCACACCAATAGCGAAACGCACGATATCATCCGCGGTGGTTTGGTCGATTCACCGCTGTTTACTGGCAAAATCGAGGGCATTGGGCCGCGTTATTGTCCGTCGATCGAGGACAAGGTGGTGCGCTTTTCCGAGCGCGCCTCGCACCAGATTTTCCTCGAACCGGAAGGGTTAAATACGCATGAAATCTACCCCAACGGTATTTCCACCAGTTTATCGTTCGACGTGCAAGTCAAGCTGATTCATTCGATTGCCGGGTTGGAAAATGCGCATATCACGCGCCCCGGTTACGCCATCGAGTACGATTATTTCGATCCGCGCAATTTGAAGCGCTCATTGGAAACCAAAACCATCGAGAATCTGTTTTTTGCCGGACAGATCAACGGCACTACCGGTTACGAAGAAGCCGCCGCGCAAGGATTGCTAGCGGGCATCAATGCCGCGCTGAAGATTCAAGAAAAAGAGGCTTGGTCGCCGCAACGTCATGAAGCGTATCTCGGTGTTTTGGTCGACGATCTGGTCACTTCCGGCGTGACCGAGCCATACCGCATGTTTACCAGCCGCGCCGAATACCGTTTGCAACTGCGCGAGGACAACGCTGATTTGCGTTTGACTGCAACCGGTAGAGAGCTGGGATTGATTGACGATCGGCGTTGGAGCGCATTTTCCGCCAAGCAGGAAGCTATTTTGAAGGAACAGCAGCGACTCGATTCGATCCGCGTTTTGCCCGCCACATTGCCGGAACAAGATGCGATCCGCGTGCTCGGCAAAGGCATCGAGCGTGAATACACCTTGACCGAATTGCTGAAACGGCCCGATGTAACCTATGCAACGCTGATGACGTTGCCCGGCGCGGGCGAAGCGGTCACCAATGCGCAAGTCGCCGAACAGGTGGAAATTCAAGCCAAATACCACGGCTATATCCAACGCCAGCAGGAAGAAGTAGCGCGCCAAGCGCAGTACGAACATACGCTGTTACCGAAAGAGATCGATTATCGCGCGGTAAAAGGTTTGTCGAACGAAGTGCAGCAGAAACTCAATCAGCATAAACCCGAGACAATCGGTCAGGCATCGCGCATTTCCGGCGTGACTCCAGCGGCAATTTCATTATTGCTGGTGCATTTGAAGCGCGGATTTGCACCAGATGGCAAACAACAAACTGCATGAGCCTGTTGCCGCAAATCGAGCAGTCGTTGCAGGCACTGGCTATCGATTCCAGCGCCGGAATCGCGTCACTTGCCAAAAGCATTGAGCGTTATTTAGCCCTGATCGAAAAATGGAACCGGGTGCATAACCTGACGGCGATCCGCGATCCGCGCGACATGCTGGTGCAACATGTGCTGGATAGCATGGCGGTGTTGCCGCATATTCACGGTCCGCGTATCGTCGATGTCGGCACCGGCGCAGGGTTGCCGGGTATTCCGCTCGCATTGGCGAGGCCGGATTGGCAAGTAACTTTGGTGGAAAGCAATCAGAAAAAAACCGCTTTTTTGCAGCAAGTTAAAATCGATCTGGCATTACACAATGTGGAAATCAGGGCGCAGCGCATCGAGGATGTCCGTTTGACCGGCAAAGTCGACACCATCATCACGCGGGCGTTTTCCGAATTGGGTAAGTTTGTCGCGCTGACCCGCAATTTAACCGCGGAAAACGATACGAATCGCCGCTGGGTGGCGATGAAGGCGAATTGTGCTGACAGTGAATTGCAGCAGATCGATGATCCCTTTCGCATCGAAATGATAATCCCGCTCACCGTGCCTGGCCTGGAGGCAACTCGGCAATTGATCAGCATCGAACGGCATGATTTGAATTCAGGCACTCCGGAGTGAATAGATGACAAAAATTCTAGCGATTGCGAATCAAAAAGGCGGGGTCGGCAAAACCACTACCAGTGTCAATCTGGCCGCTAGTCTGGCGGCATCCGGCATGGATGTGCTGCTGGTCGATCTCGACCCGCAAGCGAATGCCACGATGGGCAGCGGAACCGACAAACAGGTTGCTCGCACCACGGTTTACCAGGTGCTATTGGGCGATGCATCAGCCCAGGTGGCGCGCATCGCCAGCACGCAAGGTAAATACGATCTGATTCCGGCTAACCGCGATTTGGCCGGCGCGGAAGTGGAAATGGTCGGTTTTGAGCGGCGTGAGGCGCGCCTCAAGATTGCCTTGGAACCTGTTCAGGACGAATACGATTATATTCTGATCGATTGTCCGCCAGCATTGAACCTATTGACTTTGAACGGCTTATGCGCGGCGCATGCGGTGATGATTCCGATGCAATGCGAATATTACGCGCTGGAGGGATTGAGCGATCTGGTCAATACCATCAAGCGCGTGCGCAGCAATTTCAACCCCACGCTGCGCATCGAAGGATTGCTGCGCACCATGTTTGACCCGCGCAATATTCTGGCGCAGCAGGTTTCCGATCAACTGCAGAAGCATTTCGGTAATAAGGTCTATCGCACCGTGATTCCGCGCAATGTGCGCCTGGCGGAAGCGCCCGGCTTCGGTTTGCCGGTGCTGTATCACGACGGGCAATCGAAGGGGGCGCAGGCTTATCTGGAACTGGCGAGGGAAATTTTGGCGGCTAGTCCGGTTTAATGAAAACGAGGAATCCTTAACATGACAAAACTAAGAGGATTGGGGCGGGGATTGGACGCGCTGCTGGCAGGCAGCGGGATAGATGAGACTGACGGAGATTCCTTGCAAAATCTGGCAATTACCCAATTGCAGCCCGGCAAATATCAGCCGCGCACCAATATGGATCAGGTCGCGTTGGCGGAGCTCGCGGAGTCGATCAAGGTGCAAGGCATCATGCAGCCGATTCTGGCGCGGCCTATCGATACGGATCGGTTTGAAATCATCGCCGGGGAACGCCGCTGGCGCGCCGCGCAATTGGCCGGACTGGCCGAAGTGCCGGTGTTGATTCGCAAAGTTCCCGATGAATCGGCGCTGGCCATGTCGCTGATCGAAAATATCCAGCGTGAAAACCTGAATCCGCTCGAAGAGGCAATGGGAATTCAGCGCTTGATCAACGAGTTCGGCATGACGCACCAGACCGCCGGGGAAGCGCTGGGCAATTCGCGCAGCACCATTTCCAATTTGCTGCGTTTGCTGAATTTGTCCGCGCCGGTGCAGGAATTGATGATGCAAGGTAAAATCGACATGGGGCACGGCCGCGCCCTGCTGCCGCTGGCGCCCGTGCAGCAGATTAAAATCGCCAACGCGATTGTGCAAAAACAACTGTCGGTGCGCGAAACCGAGAAGCTGGTCAATCAGATCGAGCATCCCCTGCCGAAAAAGGTGAAAAAACCCGACCGCGATTTGCTGCGGTTGCAGGAAGATGTTTCTGAGCGTTTGGGCGCGCAGGTGGCGATCAAACCGAAAAAGAACGGCCAGGGCAATATCGTGATTCACTATACCAGCCTGGATCAATTGGACGATATTCTCAGTAAATTTTGAAATGACCGAATAAGGAAAATTATGGACGCAAGACTGCTCGATATTCTAGTTTGCCCGTTGTGCAAAGGGCCGTTGATCTACAAAAAAGACGACAAGGAGTTGATTTGCAAACCAGATCGGCTGGCGTTTCAAATCAAGGATGGTATTCCGGTAATGCTGGAAGACGAAGCGCGCCGCATACCCGATGAAGTCGAAATTAAATAAGAGCACCGCACCATGAACACATCCATGACGCTTGAGCCGCGTGTTGCGGCGATCCTGGGTGCACTGGTCGCTGATGCCGCTGCACTGGGTTTGCATTGGCTGTACGATTCAGAGCGTATCGCGCACATCGAGAAAACCAAAGGATTGGTTTTTCTGCAGCCAGATGCCAATGATTATGCCGGTGTCAGTGGATACTTCGCGCATGGCAAGAAGCAAGCAGGCGACTCATCGGCTTATGGTGAACTGTGCCATTTGATGCTGCGGCATATTGCGCGGCACGGTAAATTCTATCGCGTCGATTACCAAAGCGAATATCGCAACTATTTCGGTCCCGGCGGCGGGTATCAGGGTTATATCGATTCGCCGACGCGGCTAACCTTGCAAACACTGTTACCACTCAAGCCGGAAGATTTTCCGCTGCAATCCGGCGCTGACGACGATCAATTTGCCGCATTGGCGGCGTTACCAGCCATTGTGGCGGCTCATCTTGAATCACAAGACGCGCTGAACGCGAAAATCGAGCAAGTGGTGCGCTTGACCAATCATAACGATACCGCCGTAGCGGCGGCGCAGTATACCGGATGTGTTTTGCTGGCGGTGTTGAACGGCCAGCCGATCCAGCAGGCATTGACCGGTTCGCTTCCGTTCGCCGGTGAGAAATTAAGGCCGCTGCTGGAAGAAGCATTGCACGTAAAAACGCTGGACTGCACGGCTGTGGCCAAGCGTTTCGGTAACGCCTGCCATGTGCCGCAAGGCTTACCGGTGATCGCGCATATCGCTCAACACGCACCCGATTACCGCACGGCCATCGAAGAAAATATCCGTATCGGCGGCGATAGCTGCGGGCGCTCGATTATGCTGGGTGCACTCATGGCGGCCAGCACCGCACAGCGGACTGGTGCAGGCGCTTCCATTCCGCTCGAGTGGGCGGCGCGTTGCCGGACGCTATTAACGGCGGCCAATGAGTGTGCACGGCTCTGACGGTCGTGGTAATTTGCAGTACGCGCGATTATTGACGAACCAATAAATAGATGACTCAAAAGCAAATCTCCGGTCGCTGTCATTTGATTCAGAGGAAGCGGTATGACACGTTTTAGAAACGATCTTTTCATCAGCTACTCGCACATCGACAATCAACCGCTAAGGCCGGAAGATAAAGGCTGGATCAGTCGTTTTCATGCTTCGCTCGAAGCGCTTTTGAGCATGCGATTGGGGCAGACGGCGAAAATCTGGCGTGACGATAAGCTGCAGGGAAACGACATATTTTCCGACGAAATCATCCAGCAATTCGCTCACACCGCGGTATTTTTATCCATCTTGACACCGCGCTATCTCAAATCCGAATGGTGCACCCGGGAAGTTCGCGAATTTTGCGAACAGGCGAAGCAAAGCGGCGGAGTCGTTATCGATAACAAAGCCCGGGTTTTCAAGATCATGAAGACGCCGGTCGATAACCAGGAATTTTTGCCTCCGGCAATCAAAGATGTCCTCGGCTATGAATTTTTCAGTTTTGAAGACGGCACCCCACTTGAGCTGGATCCGGCTTACGGCGATAAATTTGCTCAGGATTTCAATCGCAAGGTCGGAAAATTAGCCTGGGATATTTCGCAGCTACTGAAACAACTGATCATCGATGCGGAAGCCAGCGCTAAGGAAGCCGATACACCAACCGCACCCAAGCCAACGGTCTATTTAGCTGAATGCAGCTATGACCGGAAAGAAATCAGGGAAATTCTGGAAAGCGATTTGCGCTGTCATGGTTACACCGTGTTACCGGATCAGCAGTTGCCGCGTGACGAAGCAGGCTATGTTGCGGCGGTTGAGGGGCTATTGGCGCGCAGCGAATTTTCCATCCATTTGATTGGAGAAAGTTACGGCGCGGTGCCCGATGGACTCAGCCAGAAGTCCGTAGTCGTTCTGCAAAACGAGGTTGCCGTCAATAAAAGTAAAACAAGCGCATTTCCTCGCATCATCTGGCTGCCCGAGGGAACCGCCTCCTCGCAGATATCGCAGCATTTGTTTATCGAAGCGCTGCACCAAGACGCTGAGGTACAGTTTGGAGCCGACTTGATCACGGGCGACCTCGAAGCGCTGAAAGCTTCGGTTCATGCCACCTTAAAGAAACTGGAACAACCGGAATCGGTGCTGCATGAGACTCAAGCTGATTCTGCCAATGACACTCATCTGATTTATCTGATCTGTAACGAGAAAGACCGCAAAGCGACGGTTTCTATCCGCAAGTATTTGCGCGAGCGAGGTTGCGAAGTCTTTTTGCCGGCCTTTGAAGGAGACGCCACTGCGGTGCGTGAGGCGCACCGGCAGCTCATGAGCAATTGCGATGCAGTCATTCTTTTTTATGGATCCGGAAGTGAAGCATGGAAGCGCACGATCGATAGCGAACTGAAAAAAATGCCGGGCTACCGCAATGGCAAGCCCCTGCAGGCAAGCTTTACTTATTTGGCTGAACCGGTCACGGTGGATAAAGAAGATCTCATCGATATGGAAGAACCGCATCTGATCAATGGAATGGCGGGTTTTCCAGAGACGGAAATGGCGGCTTTTGTGCAAGCCATACAGCCGGGCGGAGCAAAGCCATGAGCGCGCCAGACATCCTTCAGAACCCGTTTCCGGGTTTGCGGCCGTTCCGCGAAGATGAAGAACATTTGTTTTTTGGCCGCGAAAATCAGGTCGATGCCATGGTCAACAAGCTGGCAGCCACCCGCTTCCTGGCGGTTGTCGGCAATTCGGGCAGCGGTAAATCCTCGCTGGTCAATTGTGGTTTGCGCCCGGCTTTGCACGGCGGGCTCATGACGTCCGCCGGGACGAACTGGCGCATGGCGCAGTTCCGCCCCGGCAATAATCCGATCAAAGCGCTCGTCAATGCATTGGCCAAGGATGGTGTCCTGTTCAGCAACTATTCAGTCAAAGGATTGACGCTGGCCGAAATTATCGACACCACGTTGCGCATGAGCAAGCTGGGATTGATTGATATCGTCGAGCAGGCGCAGTTGAGCAAGGATACCAATCTGCTCATCGTGGTCGATCAGTTTGAGGAGCTGTTCCGCTACCGGCAGTTGCGCGCCAGTCCGTCCGAGAATATCTATGGCATCAGCGAAGATGCGGTTGCCTTTGTCAATTTGCTGCTGGAAGCAAATATCCAAACTGCCTGCTCGATTTACATCGTGCTGACGATGCGTTCCGACTTCCTCGGCGATTGCGCGCAATTTCCCGGTCTGGCCGAAATGATCAGTACCGGCCAGTATTTGGTTCCGCGCATGACCCGCGAAGAGCGCCGCGCCGCGATTAGCGGTCCCATCGGTGTCAGCGGCGCGCAGATCTCGCCGGTGCTGTTGACGCGACTGGTGAACGATGTCGGCGATAATCCTGATCAATTATCGATTCTGCAGCATGCTTTGAACCGCACCTGGGCCTACTGGCAAAGCCAGGGCGGCAGCACCGCGCCGCTCGATTTGACGCACTACGAAGCCATCGGAACGATGGCTTACGCTTTGGATAAGCATGCCGAACAAGCTTATGCCGGATTAAATACCGAGAGAGAAAAACAGCTGTGCGAGAAAATTTTCCGGGCATTAACCGACAAAGCCACGGATTTGCGCGGTGTAAGGCGTCCGACGACCTTGAGCACTTTGTGCGCATTGGCCGATACGGCGCTGGAGGAAGTGACGGCGGTCATCGATGAATTCCGCAAACCAAGCCGCTCATTTTTGATGCCACCGGCGGGCGAAATACTGGAAGCGGATACGGTCATCGACATCTCGCACGAGAGCCTGATGCGCGTATGGCAGCGGCTCAGCGCCTGGGCCGATGCCGAAGCGGCATCGGTGCAAATTTACCACCGCTTAGTGGAAACTTCGATGCTGCACAAGGAAGGCCGGGCGGGGCTTTGGCAGGATCCCGATCTGCAAGTAGCACTTGACTGGCGGGCCAAGGAAAAGCCCAACGAGATTTGGGCGCAACGCTACTATCCCAACTTTGCCCAAGCCATGCACTTTCTCGATGCCAGTGTCGCGTATCGTGACAATGAGTTACGCGAGCAGGAGGCACAACGTCAGTATGCCTTGGAACAAGAGCGCATATTGACCGAGCAGCAACGGATAGCCGAAACCGAGCGGCGGCGGGCGAAAGAGCAAGCGCGGTCGATCCGGCGGTTCCGTAAATTTACCGTTACGCTCATTGCTACGCTGATTGTGGCCGTGGGCGCTGCCGCATGGGCGATTCAACAAACAAAAATCGCAGCGTTACGCAGCCTGGAGGCTTCGGCGCTCAGTCATATCAGAGAATTGGATCTGGCGTTGCTACTCAGCGTGGAAGCACTAGAAATCGACGACAGGCACGATAATGAAAGCGTATTGCTCAATGCTTTGCAACAGACCCCTCATCTCATCACGTTTCTGCGTGGCCATACCGGTACGGTGCGGAGCTTGGCTTTAACTGCGGATGGTAAGACTCTAGCTTCTGGCAGCGCCGATAACACCATTATATTATGGGATGTAACCGCCCGAGAGCCGATCGGAGAACCGCTCATCGGGCATACCGGGACTGTATGGAGTGTCGTCATAAGCTCCGATGGAAAAACGCTGGTTTCCGGCAGCGCCGACAATACCATCATATTGTGGGATGTATTTACGCATCAGCAACTAGCATTGCCTTTGACGGGTCACACGGCGCCGGTGTTGAGTCTTGCATTAAGTTCTGACGGTACTCTCCTGGCTTCCGGCAGTGAAGATGGCACCATCATTTTATGGGATATGACGTCCCGCCAACAGCTTGGAGTACTCACCGGCCATACCGGACAAGTGCGCAGCATGGCATTGAGCCATGACGGTAAAATTCTAGCCTCCGGCAGTACCGACAGTACCATCATTTTATGGGATGTTTCGACGCACCAGCCGCTCGGACCGCCGCTCAAGGGGCATACCGGTCCTGTACGCAGCGTGGCTTTAAGCAGTGATGGCAGAATTCTGACTTCCGGCGGTAAGGATAAAACCGTCATATTATGGGATGTGGCTACCCGGCAACCAATAGGCTCGCCTTTTAAGGGTCACACCGGAACCGTATTGAGTGTGGCGCTCAGTGCCGACAGCAATACCTTGGTTTCCGGCAGCGCGGATAAAACGATTATGCTCTGGGATGTGGCCACCAGTCAGCCGTTTGAATTGCCTCTGACCGGCCATACCAGCTTGGTATGGAGTGTGGCGTTGAATGCCGATGGGACTCTCCTGGCTTCCGGTAGTGAAGACAGTAATATCATTCTGTGGGATGTATCCACTCGTCCGCCGGTTGGAATATCCTTCAATAACTATGCCAGTAGAGTATCGAGCGTAGCCGTGAGCGCCGACGGAAAAACCTTGGTTTCCGGCAGCGATGATAAAACGATCCGCATAAAAAAAGTGAATACACATCAGCAGCAAGTGCTGCCGCTCGATAATCATAGCGGATCCATCACCAGTGTGGCGTTAAGCGCCGATGGGAATATTCTGGCCACCGGCAGCGGGGATAAAACGATTATTCTATGGGATTTGCTTGCGGGTGAACCCCTTGGGCCGCCGCTCACCGGTCATACCAGTCCGGTATTAAGCGTTGCTTTGAGTGCGGATGGCAAAATCCTGGCTTCTGGCGGTGACGATAACACCATCCGATTATGGGATGTAGCCACGCAGACGCCGATAGGATCGCCACTTACCAACCATACCGGCACAATATGGGGAGTCGCGTTCAGTGCCGATGGCAAGATCTTGGCTTCAGCGGGGGGCGATAGGACTATCCGGCTATGGGATGTGGCCACCGGTCAGGCTATAGGATCGCCACTCAAGGGGCACAACGGTATCGTTCGCAGTGTGGCGCTGAGTCACGATGGCCGGATTCTGGTATCCGGCAGTGTCGATAATACGATCCGCTTGTGGGATGTTTCGACTCAGCAGCCGCTTGGTCCTCCGCTCGTCGGTCATGATGGCGCAGTGCGGAGTGTGACGTTAAGCGGGGATGGCAGGATTTTGGCTTCCGGCGGTGACGATGGCACGATCCGCTTGTGGGACACGGTCAATCTTCAGCCGGTTGGTGTGCCGCTTATCGGTCATAATGACGCGGTGTTCAGCGTATCGTTGAGCGCGGATGGTAAAACTTTAGCCTCGGGCGGAGATGACAACACAGTTCGTTTATGGGATATCGCCAGCAGCTTTCAGCTTCAATCTTCTGTTGATCCATGGAAAGTTCGCGCCTGCCGTGTCGCCAACCGCAATTTAACCCGGGCGGAGTGGCGGAAGTACATGGGAAACACGCCCTATCGGGCAACCTGTCCGGAATTGCCGCTAGCCAAAGATTGATCATAATAACCGGCTGATCCTGTTGGTAATTCGCTTTATTCTCGCTGATCGTTTTTGCTGGCCGCGGATCAATGCAGAATCGAACGGCGTCAATCGGATACATAGCAAGAAAAGGTGTGAGTAGATAAATTCCCGTGGAATGGATATAATTTGCTGCAAAATTAGTCTTTAAAACAAGAAGCATAAAACACTCTATCCATTCATCTCTGCACGATTGCCTGCGTTGTTAAATCACGAACCACAGTATGTCTTAAATCCACTGCTGCCATTCGCTGCAGCTCAAATGAAAGACACCGGAAAAACAACAACCGGCTTGACTTGTTCGCCTATATAACACGAACGCTTTAATTAAAAATTTATTAAATTTTGGAGGAAAAATGAGTCACACGCTTTATGAAACAAAGATTCAGCGAGTACAGCGCTGCGAGCTGGCGGTTCCAGGTTCCAGTCCAGGCATGTTTGAAAAGGCGCTGAATAGCGGTGTTGATTTCGTATTCCTCGATCTGGAAGATGCGGTTGCGCCGGATGACAAAGTACAGGCGCGCAAGAACGTCATTCAGGCGCTCAATGATTTGGACTGGAAAGGTCACG
>CAYQZF010000036.1:0-17958 GCA_964421895.1 uncultured Nitrosomonas sp.
CCGCTGGGCGCGAGCCGGGTGCGGTAAAAGGTGCTCTTACCCGCGCCGTTGCCTCCGGCCAGAAGCCAAAGCTGTTTTTTCTTGTTCAAAGCTGCGATGCATCGATTGCGATGAACTCACCGCCTTGAAATTTCCCCGTTTGAATGCGGCCATCCGGTTGAACTTGTTCCAAGTAGCCAGGATGCGCTAAGGAAACTTGATATTTGAGTACGCTGCCAGTCACCGTTTGCGGCAAAATGCCGCTGGCACGATCGTCTTCCAGCGATTGAAATATGCCGGTTGCATCGACCGGCTCGCTGGTTACCGGCTCGACGGTAATTTTCGCCAATCCCACCGAGATGGCCAGCAAATCATCCGGATTCAGCATGTGATCGACATTGCGCCCCATTTCCGCCCAATATTCGATTTGCTCAGCGGTGCTGCGATGAAACCGCTCGGCGGTCAATGCGGCGGCTTGCATTAACTCATCCTGCAAACGAATCGGAGAAGCTGCTTTTGCCATGATGGGTTCCATTAAAAAATTCAGAATTAAATTGTAGCAGATTGCTACAGATTTCCCTATTAACGTAAATTACCGTCAAAATTTAACACCAAGCATTGGAATGGTACACTGCGCCATGTTTTTTGCTCCTGCTGCTTATTTCTGTTTTAACCATTACCATATCCACCGGGTGATTCATTGTGTCATCGCTCTAGCCAGTTGCGTTACAGGCGCAATGCCAGTCTGGGCGCAAAACTCTGGAATCACACAATCCGCGATTTTCAATCCAATCAACATCACCGCCACGCGCAGCGAGCGTTCGCCGGCGGACATTCCGAACAGCATCACGCAGATCACGCGTTATCCGCAGCAGAATTTTCAGCCCGGTGCGACCTTGGATGAGTTCGCACGCGGCACGCCGGGGGTGTTTTTTCAGAATCAGTTCAATTTCACACAGGATTTACGCATTGCGATCCGCGGTTTTGGCGCGCGTTCGCCGTTTGGCGTGCGCGGCATTCAGATGCGCGTCGACGGCATTCCGCAGACACTACCGGACGGTCAGACGCAACTCGATTCGATCGATCCGTCGTTGATCGAGCGCATGGATATACTGCGCGGGCCTTCGGCGTCGCTGTACGGCAATGCCTCCGGCGGCATGATCGACATCACCACGCGCGAGGCGCCGCCGGAAAAATTCGTCGTGATGCCGCGCCAGGTGTTTGGCCAGTACGGTTACCTGAAATCGGAATTGTTCATGGGCGGGCGCAGCGGCAATTTCGGTTACAGCATCTTCGGTTCACACTTGCAGCAGGATGGTTGGCGCAATCAGAGTGCGATACAGAACACGTTATTTCAAACCAAGCTGAATTTCAAAACCAGCGAGGATTCCGACTTGATGCTGGTGTTGCGTGAGTTTTATTCGCCGCTGTCAAAAGATCCCGGCGCGCTGACCGGCGCGGAAGTACGCGACAATCCGCGCCAGGCCGCGGCGCGCAACGTGCAATTCAACGCCGGCGAAGAAATCCGCCAGGAGGAAATTGGTGTGCGTTTCCGCAATCGCTTCTCCGCCGGCAAGGAACTGACCGCGACGACCTACCTGCTGCATCGCGATTTTCAAAACCGGCAGCAGTTTTTCGATGGCGGGCAGGTGCAATTCGACCGCTGGGTGGGCGGGTTGATGGTGCAATTCGTCAACGATCATATGCTGTTCCAGCGCCCCAACCGCTTTCTGGTCGGCGTCGATTACGGCATACAAAACGACGATCGGCAGCGGTTCGACAACAATTTCGGCGCGCGCGGCGCGTTGAATTTGAGTCAGATCGAGCGCGTGCAAAGCACCGGGCCGTTTTTCCGCAACGAGTGGCGCATGGCGGAAAAACTCGATCTGGTGTTCGGCGGGCGCTGGGATTGGCTGCGTTATGAGGTCAAGGATCAATTCAAAAGCGACGGCAATCAATCCGGCGCGCGCACGGTGTCGCAAGCCAGCGGCACCGCCGGATTGGTGTATCACCTCACCGGCCAGCAGCAGATTTACGCGCATGTCGCGTCCGTTTTTGAAGCGCCGACCACCACTGAACTGATCAACAATCCTGCCGGAAAAGGCGGCTTCAATCCCAGCCTGAACGCGCAAACATCACTCAGCAACGAACTCGGCTGGCGCGGCAATACCGCCGGATTTCAATTCGATACTGCGGTGTTTTTTATCCGCACCTGGAACGAAATCACGCCGTTCGAGCTGGCCTCATCGCCCGGCCGGGCGTTTTTCCGCAATGCCGGGCAGTCGCGCCGCATCGGCGTAGAAACGCGGCTAGCAACTCCAGAATGGAAAGGTCTACGCGGCGAAGTCAGCTACACATTCTCGGATTTTGCATTCGAGAAGTACATAGTCAACGATACCAACTTGAAAGGGAACACGTTTCCCGGTATTCCCCGGCACCGCTGGGAAGGTTTAGTGCGTTACGCGCATCCACTCGGCTTTTTCGGCCAGATTCACGTGCAGCGCGTCGGCGAGTTTTTTGTCAACGACACCAATACCGCATCCAACCCGGCGTATACCCTCGGGCAACTGCTGCTCGGCTGGGAAAAGAAATACAACGGCATCGACGGTTCGGTGTTTTTTGGCGTCAACAACCTGTTCGACGCACACTATAACGCCAACACACGCATCAACGCGGCACTGGGGCGCTACTACGAACCCGGCCCGCCGCTCAACGTATTCGGCGGCGCGCGAGTGCGCATCGTGGTGTTTTGATCCGGCCGATATTGAGCCCCTCCGGCAGGAATGGTACAGTGGAGCGCATTAACTCAAGCATCCGACACTATCCGCCATGAAACGACCGCTTAAGAAAATCCTGCTCGCAATCGCTCTCAGCTTTGCTGTTTCTTTCAGCGCGCAAGCGCAGCGCCTCCAAACCGAATTCGACGTGCGCCTGGTCGCCGAAGGATTGCAATTCCCCTGGGGCATGGCGTTCATGCCGGACGGCAATGTGCTGGTTACGGAGAAGGTTGGCCGGTTGCGCATCATCACACCGGACGGCAAGGTATCGGAACCCATCAAAGGCGTTCCGGCGGTTTTTTTCCAGCAGCAAGGCGGTTTGCTGGATGTCGCGCTGGATCCTGATTTTGCCAAGAACCGGCTGATTTATCTGTCGTATGCCGAGCCGGAAGGATCCAGGGCCGGTACGGCGGTCGCACGCGCGGAATTGAAGGACGACAGCCTGGAGAATCTGCAAGTGATTTTCCGCCAAATACCGAAAGTACGGGGATCAGTGCATTTCGGCTCACGCCTGGCGTTTGCACCCGACGGCAGTCTGTTCATCACCTTGGGTGATCGCGGCGATTACATGGAGGAAGCGCAGAATCTGAGCAATCACCTCGGCAAGCTCATCCGCATCAAGCCCGACGGCTCGGTGCCCACCGACAACCCGTTCATCAATAACCCGCAAGCCAAGCCGGAAATCTGGTCGTACGGCCATCGCAGTACGCAAGGCGCGGCGATTCATCCGCAAACCGGCGCACTGTGGATTCACGAGCATGGTCCGAAAGGCGGCGATGAAATCAACATTCCACAAGCCGGGAAAAATTACGGCTGGCCCAAGGCCAACTACGGCACACACTACGACGGCACACCGATAAAGCACGAACACGCCGGACAAGGCTTTGAAGAACCGATTCACTACTGGGTGCCGTCGATCGCACCGTCCGGCATGGTGTTCTATACCGGCAAATTGTTTCCAGCTTGGCGTGGCAGCCTGTTTGTCGGTGCTTTGGCCGGCCGGCAGTTAGTCCGTCTGACCGTCGGCGATAACAAGATTCTCAGCGAAGAACGGCTGTTGACCAACACATTGCGATTTCGCGACGTGGAACAAGGCCCAGATGGCGCGTTGTATTTGCTGACGGATGAAGACAATGGCAAATTGCTGAAACTGTCACCAAAATGAAACATTCATGCGGTATAAACCGGACTCCAGCAAACCCTCGCATTTTCTGCATGGGTGGACCGGAACGGCAATAAACTGACAAGAAAAAATAAAAATCACTTGAGCAACTGTCATTGATGGATACCCCTGATCTTAAAAACCCGACGCTGTATATCAATCGCGAACTGAGTTTGCTCGAATTCAACCGGCGCGTCATCGAGCAAGCCAAGGACGAAAGTCTGCCGCTGTTGGAACGGCTGCGCTTCTTATGCATCGCCAGCAACAATCTGGATGAATTCTTTGAAATCCGCGTCGCCGGTTTAAAGCAGCAAGCCAAATACCGCTCGACGCAAACTGGCCCGGACAATCTATCACCGGCGGAAGTATTAGCGCGCGTCAGTGAGACCGCACATCAGTTTGTGCACGAGCAATACAGCGTCTGGAACGATCTGATCATACCTGCGCTGGCCAAGGACAAAATTCGCTTGCTGCGCCGCTCGCAGTGGAAACCGCTAGCCAGCCGCTGGATTCACCGCTACTTCAAAGACGAAGTATTGCCGGTGTTGAGCCCGATCGGACTCGACCCGGCGCATCCCTTCCCCCGGGTGCTCAACAAGAATTTGTATTTCATCATTTCACTGGAAGGCAAAGATGCCTTTGGACGCGATTCCGGATTGGCCATCGTGCAAGCGCCGCGCTCGTTGCCGCGCATCATTCAGGTTCCGGCGAAATACAGCGAGGGCAATCACGATTTTGTCATGCTCTCTTCGATCATCCATGCGCATGTCGGCGATTTGTTCCCGGGCATGAACGTGACCGGCTGTTATCAATTCAAAGTGACGCGCGACAGCGATTTGCTGATCGACGACGAAGCCATCGACGATTTGCTGCGTGCACTCGAAGGCGAATTGCCGTCGCGCCGGTTCAGCGACGCGGTGCGTTTGGAAGTCGCGGATAATTGCCCAGGCAATCTGAGCGATTTTCTGTTACAAAAATTCGAGTTACAGCGGAACGACTTGTATCAGGTTGCCGGACCGGTCAATCTCGGGCGTTTGTTGGCGATTTGCGATCTGGTCGACCGGCCGGAGCTGAAATTTGTCGGCTTTACCCCCGATATTCCGAAACGCTTGCTGAAAAGCAGCAATATTTTCGACACACTACACAACGGCGACATCTTGCTGCATCACCCATTTCAATCGTTTGCGCCGGTCATCGATTTTCTGCGCCAAGCTGCTGCCGATTCCAACGTGCTATCGATCAAGCAAACGCTTTACCGCACCGGAACCGATTCGGCGGTAGTCGAAGCGCTTAAGGTGGCGGCGCGCGCCGGCAAGGAAGTCACCGTCGTGATCGAATTGCGCGCACGCTTCGATGAAGAAGCCAATATCGAACTGGCCAGCGAATTGCAGCAAGCCGGCGCGCACGTGGTGTACGGCGTAGTCAATTACAAAACACACGCAAAAATGATTCTGGTGGTGCGCAGAGAAGGCCGTACCTTACGCCGCTATGTGCATCTGGGAACCGGAAACTATCACGCCCGCACCGCACGGTTGTATACCGACTACGGTCTGCTGACTTGCGACAAGGCAATCGGCGAAGACGTCAACAAACTGTTTCATCAACTGACCGGCCTGGGCCGCGCGGGCAAGTTGAAAAAACTGCTACAGTCGCCTTTCACATTACACAAAGGCATTTTGAATTACATCGATAAGGAAATCAGCACGGCGGCGGCAGGAAAGAAAGCCTGGATCATTGCCAAAATGAACGCGCTGGTCGATCCGGAAATCATCGCCGCGCTGTACAAAGCATCGCAAGCGGGCGTCAAGATCGACTTGATCATCCGCGGTATTTGCTGCCTGCGCCCCGGCATCAAGGGGGTTTCGGACAATATCACGGTGCGTTCCATCGTCGGCCGCTTTCTCGAACATACCCGCGTGTATTATTTCCACAACGGTGGCGGAGAAGGCGAAGAACTGGTCTTTTGCTCCAGCGCCGACTGGATGACGCGCAATCTGCATTACCGTGTCGAAGTGTGTTTCCCGATCGAAGAGAAACGCACCAGCGACAATGTCATCGATCAAGGATTGCTGAGCTACTTGTCCGACAACACGCAAGCCTGGCTATTGCAAAGCGACGGCTCGTACAAGCGTTTGAAACCCGGCACATCCAAACCGCGTTCGGCGCAGCAATTACTGCTGGAACATTATTGCGGTCCGCCCTAGGGCATGACAGTAGAAGGTATGTTGTATCGAATGCGTGTTGGCTGCCCGTGGCGAGACTTGCTTGAGGCATTTGGGTGCTGGAATTCCATTTACAAAAGATTCAATGCGTGGTCATTAAACAGCAAGTGGTTAAGGATCTTCAAGGCGCTGTCTATTGATCCGGATTGTGAATGGGAATTTATTAATGGCGGCTATGTTAAAGCGCACCAGCATAGTGCAGGCGTAGCGGACAAGAAGCCACAGGTGATCGGGAAAAGCCGTGCGGGGAAATACCACGAAGATCCATTTGGTCGTTGATAGTTATGGTTTGCCAGTTGAGTTTGAAATCACCGGTGGAGAGGTCAATGACTGTTCTATAGCACCTGATTTGATTGCCAAACTGCCTGACGCGAAAGCGATTGTAGCGGACAAAGGCTATGACGACGTACACTGTGATACCGAGAAAACGCTACTCGCTAAAAAGTAACGCAGATATGGATTGGTGTTCGTATAAATACCGGCATTGGGCGGAGAATGCTTTTGCCCGGCTAAAGCAGTATCGGGCAGTAGCGACACGAACGACAAGCTGAAGAGAAATTTTGAAAGTATGGTAGCTATAGCATGTGGATATCTGTGGTTACCTATGTAAAATGTCAACAGACTCTAAGGAATGTCAGCACGTGAGAAGGAATAAAATGGAATTGAACCAGTTTGATTAGTTCACTCAGGCACTTTGATTGAAGTCCATGAATGATTTATCCAAAGCCATTGCAGCCGGGAAGGCACGATGAAACAATCACTGCCTGGAAACAAAGCAGAGCAAGAGCATAATCATCAAACATCGCCAACATCGGGCATCAGTTCAACTATCGATCACGCTTTTGTCGACCGGCGTGAATCGACTAGTGAAATGCAAAGGCTGATGGCAACCATTAATAGTTCACCGCAAATCGATGCACAACGCCAGCTTAGCTATGCAATCAACAATAGTCCGCGCTTGATTGCGCAGCGGCAAGTCATCCAGCGCTATGAAGCTGATGTAGAAATAAAGAAAGCCGAAACAATAAGAGATCAAGTATTAGAAAAAATTGGAACGAATGATTATGCTGCGGCGCTCAAGCTTTACGATGAAGTAAAGATTATTGTGCAGGATATCTATCAGCGCAATGCTACTTCTAAAGATACTGACAAAGTATACAGCCGACATACTACCCGAGCTTCAGCGGTTCTGAATGAATTGATAACCCGACTGCATGCGTCAACACAACAGAACGTCGATAATATTTCAATTGCACGCAGAGCTTTATTTGAAAAATTCGAAAGCGAACTCAACGCATTGTACGATCGCATTGCCAGCAGTCTTATGAATAAGCATGACATTACCGGCTTGAAAGAAGAATTGGAAAGTAAAGGCAAACTACATATAGCAGAATTTCACAAAATTAATAAAAATTATGCTTCCCCGAGTAATTATAACGATGCAGCATCAAAAGATAATGAGGTTTCGTATAGTCTAGACAGGGATCGCACTTCAGCGGTTGCATCCTCCAAGTTATTACCCTTAAACACCGATCAACTGAAAATCTTCACTGATAAAAATCATGCTTTATATAAACAATTCGAGTCTCAGAAAAATAATGTAGACGACTTTGTCAAAAAACCGGGAGATGAGAATCTGCGGCAAAATACCGTGCTCATCCTACTAGCCGGCTCTGAAGCGCGTAAAAAACAAATTGCCGAACTATTTACTGGCGATCTTGCAAAACAATTCAGTATCTTCCAGCAAATCAATAAAAAACACCGTTCCGATCCTATTGAAAATGTGGTTAAGCTCATTCAAGGCATTGGAGTTGATCAGCTTGAGTTAACGCTTAGACTGATCGAAAAGGTTGGCAACAAAGGGAGCATCGCCGATATCGAATGTTATCAGGATAAAATCCGTAAAACCAAAGAACTTCCTGACTTGCAAAAAATGATAGGTTTTCTGGAAGGCATAGAATACATTTCTCTTGCCAAGCTGACAGAATTTTCTGCTGAAGCAGGTAAAGTATGTGATCTCGGCGCTATCAAGCTTATCTGGAGCAAAGCCGCAGAAAAAAATAACATTGATAATACGACATCGTTTTTTAAGGAAAATAGCATTCCTGGCCCGTTGCTTGACTCTGCTACTGAAATCGCACTGGCATTTGCCCAGAAGACAGGAAAAAGCAAGGCGGAAGATTGGAAGAAACTGTTGGGTATTAGCAGTTGGAGAAAAGAAAACCTGTTAGCGCTTACCAAAGCTTTCGATGAGAACAACGGAAATGCCGATGCAGAGCAGTGGGTAAAGACAGCAGAAGCGGATCCCGCACTGGAAACTAAACCGGACAAAGTACGCGCTACTGCTCGACTTGATACGTTTGCCAACGACAAGTGGTATGACGGATACGACATCACCAAAAAAGGCGCTTCATCGGAAAAAGCGCAAAAGAAATACACCCAGCTTTTATATGCGCTGCTAGGTAAACAGGATTTGTCAGGATTGAAAACCATCAATTTTGACAATATCCGGGGGGATTTTCTTTCCATGTTGGTATTTTTTCATCGTCATGTCGCATCGTTTGACTCTAAGACAGGGCAAGGCTTCGATCGAGATCAATCGAGCAAGGGTAAATATACCAGAAGCAACAAAGATCATCCCTTGAATGAGCAATATGTAGAATTGCTCGGTCAGGAAAGCGTGATCTCAACCGATTTACTTCAACCCTTAAACGCCAAACTATTGGAGCTCCAGGGTGGTGGAAGAATCGACTCGACTGGAACCAAGGGCAGTGCGACCTACAGAACCGGACGGATGGGTGTGGCTTCGGCGGGGCTCCCAGCCCATAACCTCGCCATTCTGCGTGATCAGCAGGCAATCATAGATGCCGCTACTACTGGTAACAAAGCAAAAGAAAGAGAAACTTTTTTCAAAGTCCCTGGCTTGAGTAAAACTCCTAACAAAAGCCGTTCTGTTGATAATGACTCTTCCATGACAGACGAGTTGCTTAAAAAGCAGCTTGAAATCCTAAAAAGTAAAATAGGTAGCGGCTATTCAACCAAGAATTTTCACGATGCGCTGTTGAAGAACAGGGGAACATTGGTAAACCAAGTCAGTGCGGCAATCAATACAATTTCCGGAGGAAACCAGGTATTACATGCGATTGGTTCGGAAGATCACCCCAGTCTGATTCTGAAAGTGCCCAAGCCAGCGAAGTATAAGTATAAAAATAAAGATTATGATAATACGAAAGCGATTATTCCGGATATTGTCAACGATTTTAATTTAGCACCGGGACAAGAAATAAAAACTACGGAAAGGGGAAGTTTTGGTTTTCAAAGACCTACTATCGCCGATACAGGCGACTCCGTAAGATTCTGGCCGGGGTATACACCTGTAGAAGCACTCTTGCCTGGACTTAAAGCGATGGTAGAAAACTTGAGCAGCAAAAAATCAGGTACCCCTCTCAGCAACTTAAGCGGTCTGGATGCTTTGAAAACCGATACATCTCAACCGGTGTTATATCTTGAGGCATTAAAAACAGCTATGCGACATGCGTTTACCGTTTCACAAGAGAAATTAGACGATGATGCACCCAGTGAGAAGAAAAGGGTGTGCGAGTGGATTAAGTCCAGAATGCTGATTAAGCTCAGGCAAGCTGGAATTTTGCTGGAAAGAGGAAAGGCGCTGTATGACAGCCGTTCGACGGCATCACAAAAGGACAAAAATAAGCATTTCGCAATGACGGCCGACATGACCGACAAACTGCAAGAATATGCCATGCTGCTGACAGCAACCACACTGAAAAACACATCCAATCCGAACAGCAGTCATACAACACCTGGAAAATTTAAAGACACGGGAGATGCTTATGAACAAAAAATAATCTCCAAATTGAGTGCGACGGATCATCGGGTTTTCTATCTCGACAGTGGCGAACAAGCTTTGGTGGTAGCAGGAATTTTGGCTAACCGGTTTCAGGAAGGTAAAGATGAAGCCAGCTCAGGCGTGAACAAAAGTAAATACATCAGCAGAAATCCTTATTTTGAAATTGGTGTTTTTAAAGGAGACGAACGCTCCAACTTGGAAAAGGATGAAACGGGCACTGCGGGTAAAATTGTTCATGCAGACATGTCGCCTGTTATTACAGAAGGCATAACCGTACCCAAGCCCCAATCCGATATCAAGAAAGGAATCAAAGATACCTGGCAGGATGCCCGCGGAAATGTTAATAAACGTAATGTGATTCCAATTTTTGATATCACCAATAGCAGCATTGATGCAGTCGTCAATCTAGGGAGCATGCCGGACAATTTCATCATCGTGGAAAGCCTGACCAAACACCAGCAGCTGGGGGCGGATAAATTTATTATGGGTCGGTTAATTGCAGTTAGCCATACCAAGGGAACAGAAGGCAGTAGCGCACTCAATTCTCGGAATTTCCTGGATTTAGCGCAAAAAATCGTCGGGCCAGTGGCTAACGAAGCCTACAACCCGCTTTTGTCTAAGATTAGAATCAATATGGATAAAACGCTTTATACCGATGATCTACCATAATTTTCTTTTTTAGATTACCATGATATCTGAAATAAATTCGGATAAGCAATCACTTATTCATCCCTATCCCGATCGATTTGACTTACTGAAGTTGATACAAAACTTCTCATTGAAAATAGGGAACAAAGCGATGCAATCAAGCTTTCTGGAGCTCAAATTAGTAAGTAATAAGCCTAAAACGGGAATAGATACTTATGCATAACAATACTTTTTTGTTTTTTTGGTGGAGGCAACAGGACTTTGAATATGACAGTCAAACATGTCATAGTTGGCTCAAAACCGATATCGGAACGGCTACCAAGGAGACTCTGAAAAGATAGCGAGGAGCGGTTAGTCCATGCGAAATCAGGCGAAAAAATGTATCTACTACAGCAATCCCTTAAAACAACCCAATACGCATGATTAACCACTTCAACTTTCGATGGATTTTCATTGCCATACTGGCGGCTGCATCGTATTCGATGGGAACAATGCCGGTAACAGCCGCGGAACCGGCGGCGGACTCAACGGAGCTCGTCTGCCAGGTACGCTATGCCAGTGAAACACGCATGCTGCACCAATCTGCCACAACCGATCCTTATTCGGCTGCCACAGCGGATTTTGATAACCGTTTTCGTTTCAAAGCGGTTGTGCTGGGTTCACCGGACCAGATCAGCTACATCACACTAACAGTGTATGAATTGGCCAAGGAAGCGCCTCCTGTCATCATCCACCAAGTTCGTTATCAGGCGCCTTTCAACATGAATCATGAAATTCCTGCTTTAACGGGCTGGAACCATATTTACGCAAACTATCTTGGACGCGAGCTGCGCTATGGCTGCGCACTGAAGGCGGGGCAATCATGATCTACCGCACACTCACCGCTATCCTGCTGCTGTACCTATTGAGCACAATCCATCCCACCCATGCTGCCGGGCCAGTTGATCCGAACACCACTGTGCGCATGGTCTGGATGGGCGATGTCATGCTGACCGATGGGCCGGGACGTCTGATCGCAAGCGGTGGCAATCCTTTTCAGCCCTTTGCATCGCGGCTGGCCGGCGCCGATATCCGGGTAGCCAATCTGGAATGCGTCATCGCCGAAGGTGGTAAAGCCCTTGCAAAACCCTGGACCTTCCGTGCTTCACCGGCTGTACTGCCATTGCTCAAAAGCCATGTAGATGCCGTATCGCTGGCCAACAATCACGCGGGCGATTACGGCAAGGATGCTTTCGCGGAAATGATCGCTCGCTTACGGCAGGCCAACCTGCCTTATTTCGGCGGCGGCATGGATTTACGTGAAGCTCATAAACCACTGATCATCGAACGCAAAGGTCTGAAAATAGCCTTGCTGGGATATGATGAATTCTTCCCGCGGGTATTCGAAGCTGGCGAAAAATTACCGGGGGTAGCGTGGTCGGAAGATGAGCAGGTTGTGTACGACATCCAGCAAGCACGCAAGCAAGCAGATATCGTCATCCCCTACATGCACTGGGGCCAGGAACACGAGCCAACCGCTAATGATCGCCAGCGCGAACTGGCGCGTCTGATGATCGACGCGGGCGCCGATGCCGTGGTGGGCACACACCCGCATATCGTGCAGGATACGGAAACCTACCGGGGAAAACCCATCATTTATAGCTTGGGCAACTTCATTTTCGACGGTTTCTCATCCATCGAAAATAATACTGGCTGGGTGCTTTGGATGGATGTAACGAGTCAGGGGGTGACAAACTGGCGCGTCGAACATGCCCGTATCGATCAACAAGGCACGCCACATCCGCTAAGCAATTAAATTCAAACAAAAGAACACTCCCTTTGCTTTTCAGGCTGCGGCGCTAAGCAGCTGATTCAGGGAAGCGCTGAAAAAAAAGTAGTACTTGCTCAATGCAATTTGTGCTGCATCAATTCGTACAATGCATCATAAGGAATGGGCCGGCTGAAATAAAAGCCTTGATGAAAATAACACGCATGCTGCAACAGTAACTTGACCTGCCGTTCCGTTTCCACACCTTCCGCGATCACCGCAAGACCGAGATTTTTCCCAAGTCCGATGATGGCTTGCACGATTTTCAAATCGTTGCGGTTCTGATCCAGGGTACGCACAAACGATTTATCGATTTTCAGGATATCGATCGGCAATTCGCGCAATAGCGTCAACGACGAATAACCGGTACCGAAATCATCCAAAGCGATTGAAATTTCCAGACGTTTGATCTCTTCCAGAACCCGGCTAACCCGTTCCATATCATTGACGATCGCGCTTTCGGTAATTTCCAGTATCAGCGATTTGGCCGGCAATCCCGTATCGCACAGTGCTTGCATGATCGTCTGCGGAAAATGCGGGTTTAATAATTGCCGCGGATTCACATTCACCGATACATTGACTGGATAGCCCAATTGCATGAGTCGGTACGCCGCACGGCATGAAGCCTTTAGTACGATCTCGCCCAACTGCTCGATCTGCCCGATATCCTCGGCCAATGGAATGAATTCGCTCGGCGACAGATAACCCCGCTTTGGATGCGGCCAGCGCACCAATGCCTCGATGCGCGCGATGTGATGCGTTTGCGCATTGACAATCGGCTGAAACAGCACTTGTAACTCATCGTTCTTGATGGCGGCGCGCAATTCCCTTTCCAATTCGAGTTGATCGCGTGTCCACACCACCGACGATTCGGCGGAATAAAAACCAAAGTGATTGCCGCCGTCCTTCTTGACGCGGTACATGGCGGTACCGGCTCTTTCCAGAACCGTTTCGCTGGACAATCCATTCTCGGGATAAAAGCTTACACCGATACTGACGGATACAAAAACTTCCATCCCATCGATCTCGAACCGTTGCCGGATGGCATCCAACATTTTCTGCGCCATTTCGGATGCGGAGTCTTTCCTCGCCAACCCGCTGGACAACAACACGAACTCATCGCCGCCCCAGCGCGCCAGAATACCTTCCGCAACGGCAAAATCGTACAAACGCGCGGAAACCATTTGCAACAGTTTGTCACCTGCATGATGCCCCATCGCATCGTTAATTTTCTTGAAATTATCCAGCGTGACAAAAAATACCGCGATGATCTTGCCGCTGCCTTGGATTGCTTGAATTAGAGTATCGAATTGCGCCAGCAAGCGCGAACGGTTCGGCAGTTTGGTCAAGGCATCGTAGCTTTGCTGATGCGCCACCTGCTGCGCCAGTTCGATGCGGTCGGTGATATCGGTCATCGCGATCACCGATCCTATCACGGCTTCGCGATCGTCGAACAACGGGTTGCGCGTGATCCGTACCGTCCGTTCGTTGCCTTGCGCCGTTTTCAACATGCATTCGACCATGCCGGGTATGCCAAGATTACCGGCCACAGAATCCTCACCGGTTTGATTCACAGGCAGATTGCTTGTTTGCACATCGAATCCCAGAGTCTCCGCCAGCCGCTTTCCTTTGATCTGATCGAACCGGTTGCGCAGAATATTTTCCGCCCCTTTATTGATGTAAATCACCTGATCCAACGCATCAGTGATGATGACACCGTCTCCGATCGACTCCAAGGCAGCATTGGAATGGGTTTTACTAATCCAGAAAGTACGCAGAAAATCATTGATGCGCCGCCAATTCCACAGCGGATACAGCGACAGCGTGCCGAGCAAGGCCGCACCCGGAGGAATCCAGATACGGTAAAACTCCAGCATCAACCCCGCGAGGAACACAGCGGCCCCAATTGACGCAAGCAGTGGCGGTACGGTGAAGTTCTTCCCGCTCCAAGCAATCAGCGCCAGAACAATGCTCACCCATACAACCGAAATGACGGTTGTAACCGCTGCGGGAACCGGATAAATCGCGCGACCGGTGGTCATCATCGAAAACACATTGGCATGCCATTCCACCCCCGTCATGGGTTGATGATTGAGCGGCGACAGCGGCGTGGCAAAGCGCGCGCCCATGCCCGTCGCCGTCATGCCGACGATCACCGTCTTGTCCCTTAAACCAGCCAGAGCGTCATCGTCGAACAGAATCCGCGCATACGATATTTTACGGAAACTGCCGGATTCACCGGCATAGGGAATCAACGCCTCTTGCGCCCGCACCCAGTATCCCGTTTGTTCCTGCATTTGCTCCAGAGCAAGCGATTGATATCCTGCCCGCGCCGCGGCCGGATTAGTCAGCGCCAATCCCAGCGCAGGCCATACCGGCGCGTTGATGCCCGCATATAAAAAAACACGCCGCGCTACACCATCGCTATCCAGCTCGACATCGGTATGCCCCAGTACCGCCTGCTGGGTAAACAGCGGCAGCGGCTGCGTCAGCGTCAACGTATCCGTACCGTCCAATGCCGGTGCTACCGGGAAAATGACACCGCCATGCATTGCGATGGCGTAAGCCAATAAATGGTCTGCATAGGGATCGCTATCTTGTGGTTCAGACAGCAGTAAATCCAAGGCCACTGCTTTGTTGCCGATCGATCTCAGGCGATTGATGAGTTCCGCGTGCACGCCTCTAGACCATGGCCAGCGGCCCAACGCTTTGAAACTTTCGTCATCAATGGCGACAATGACGATTTCCGGATCCTGCGGATATTGTTGCAGGACCGCCATCTTGTCGTACAAGATGTAATCAAAACGTTCCAGTACTCCGGTATAAGCCAAGCCTGCAACAGCGGCAAGCAGAATTACAACGCGCGCGGCAAACGAATAATGCTGCCACGGCTTACCCGCCAGGGTCATATCAATACCAGCAGCGGCAGCAACATCAGCAGCATGAACCAATAAGAAATGCCGAACGGCACTTCAACCGCTTGCGGCTTTCCCCACGGCCCTTGAAAACCATCCGACTCGATGGTTTTGATGCGGAGATAATAGGTGCCGCTGTCCGGCTTTGCTATAGTCAGCTGCGAAGCGGCGGTCGATTCCTCATGAATAATGTCGGTGAATTCCTGATCGCGCGCAAATTGGAATTGGAAACCCTGCCCTTCCTCGGCGGCGCGCCAAGCGAACGTCATTTTGCCGTCGTCGAGCTGCGCCTCTCCCACCACCGGTGCGGGATAGGGTACGCGAAATGCCATCGTGTCACTGAACGGGCCGGCGCCCTCACGCGCCGAAACCGAGAAAATGCGCCAGAAATAATGACCGGGAATAAGCGATTCGGACAATGTCACGCTGTTTTCCTTGACCTCGGGGTTGAAGTAAAGAGCAGTTGAGAAATCGGCATCCTTGCTGATCATGACCGCGTAATGGGACACATCGGTTTGCGCCGCCCACTTAAATTGCTGCTTCTCCGGTTCTGCCATGCCGCCGGGCAGCGGCGCAAGAATAAAAGGCGCTTCCGGATAAGCATTGAGCGCGAAAGGAATGACTGCATCCCTACCTTCGATCGATAAGCCATCGATACCGCGAACCCTCAACCAGTAGTCTCCATCGGGAATCTCGCCATCGCGGAAAGGCAAGTTAGGCGTGGTAAATTCCGACCGTAAATTTTTGAAGTCCCGGTCTGCGGCGATTTGTGCACGGTACGCATACGCACCCTTCAGTGGACTGAATTTAATCACCAGCGGCAAACTTTGGTAATAACGCGCCGTCCCGGACAGATCCGGTGGCGGCAGTAACTTAACCGGCGGTACCGGCGGCATGCCTTGCGCAGTCATCGTGCCATAACCCGCCGGTACTTTGACATTTCTTTTCTCACCGGCAACCTCCACGTTACCGCTGAGCACCTCGCTGCTGGTACCCGCTTGCGTCTCGGTTATCCCGACACGGAAATCCGTACCACGCACCGAACTGATCGCGGACGGCGTCTTGATCCTGAAGCGTGTAGCTTTTCCGGATTTTTCCGGCACCGTGTTTTCCGTACGCCCATGTTGCAAATCAATCAACGTTTCGGTCAAACCGTAGTCACCGAAGATGCGCATTGTGTCGAAGCGCAACTGGGTATTTTCCTGCATCCGCATTTGCGATTTGTCGGCAAACTCCACCGTCACGAAAGCGTCGTTACCACTGTGTATTTCATCGCCAATCAGCAGTTGCATGCCCTGTTCGACCGGTAGCCGCTCACGGTCATTACGCTGCACGGTCGCTTCACCATACACGCTCATCACCCGTGCCGATGTGTTTTGCACCTTGCTCCAGGCTACCGGAATGCGCAATTGGGTGCCGGGTGGTATCACATAGGGATTTTTCACTGCATTGAGTTGCTGCAATTGCGGCACGTAGTCCATACTTTTGAGATGGCGCTCGGTCAGATTCCATAAATTATCGCCGGGCCGGACGGTATAAATCCACTCTTCGGCAACTGCCGAAACCGGGAAAATCATCGCCAAAACCAGCAGCATGCTGCGAATTTCCACCCAATAGCTTGCCAAGTTTCCTAAGTGCATGCGATTTCCCTCTTTACCGGAACATTCATGAGTAAAGCCCTGAATGAAAAACCCACGATCCCTCTGACACAGAAAAATCGACAGTCTAGCGCTAGGCTAGGATATGTTCAATAGGTTGAAATCTTTACGATACTGAAACTTGTAATGAAATCTTCGAGTATTTCTGAAGTTTGCCTTTCGGGTAAAACTAGAGGAAATAGTCACTAATGAAATTCCAATCGGATATCCACGCTCTGCAGAAAGCTTTGCTCGGTACTGAGATCAACCATGGTTAAAGGATGCTTATTCAGCCAACCAGAAGGAAAATCCAGACTTATTTGGTTTTTGTTCACACGTATCAGTATTTTTGGCAAATTGCTGTTGGAACGACTCCTATGCAGCACTACCGCCAGCCGCAACAAAATGCAAAGCCTGATCAAAGGCACTCTCATTGCAGAAGAGACTGGCTCAAACTCCTCAAGAGGAAACTTGCGCCGGTGGCTGCGCACCAACATCGCCAGCTTCATCTGCTCTTGCCGTGAGAATCCGGCCAAGTCCGAGTTGGCGGTCAGATAAGCGCCATGCCGGTGATATTGATTATGCGCGACCGATAAGCCGATTTCATGCAGGTAAGCGCCCCAGCGTAACAATTTCAGGTCGTTTTTTTCATCTAATTCCCAAGCGGCTTTTACTTGTTGAAAAAAGTTTTCGGCTGTTTCTTTTACCCGCCCGGCCTGTTCCAAATCGGCATTGTATCTTTGCGCCACCGCCATGATCGTCTGATCCCGGATGTCTTCATCGTGCACCCGGCCAATCAGGTCGTACAGCAAACCTTCGCGCAATGCACCCTCGGATACGTCGATTTTCTTCAGGTTGAGCGCTTCGAAAACACCGTGCAATATCGCTACACCGCTGGCAAACACCGGTTTTCTGCGCTCCGACAAACCGGCAAAATCGAGCA